>JANXMF010000021.1 GCA_025354795.1 Pseudobdellovibrionaceae bacterium | reverse complement strand
AAAGCGATCACTCCGCCTGCTAATGGTGTACAATAGTCCAAGTAATTGAAAATCGCTTTATGCGCCAAGCCCTTCCAAGGGCAGTTGATGAATTAAATCGTGATGAAATGAACAAAGAGTTGTGAGGTTTTCAGGGTCGTTGCTGCCACCTTGACTGACCAGTATTATATGATGGACGTCGATCCAGCGCTCACTCGTGCAGCGGACACCGTTGTCATGATGTGTACAGCGTCCGCCATCACGAAGAAAGACCGCATGTTTTTGCTCGGCAGTCAGGCGCACTCTGAGCGCACAGAGTGGTTTTTTTGACGGCTCTTTTTTACTGCGGTTTT
Source organism: Pseudobdellovibrionaceae bacterium (assembly GCA_025354795.1). GTDB lineage: Bacteria > Bdellovibrionota > Bdellovibrionia > Bdellovibrionales > UBA1609 > JALHOQ01. Next base: position 5,638 of record JANXMF010000021.1, on the reverse strand, counting down.
GCGCGCGCTCAGCCTTTTTTACCGGATCATGGTGCTTGAGATATTCATCGAATCCGGCTTCGATCGCCTCGGCGAATCCTGGTTCTCTGCCCTTTTGCGCTTCGAGATCGCAGACTCGGCGAAGCTTTTTCTCTGCGTTTTTTGAAATCACGGTCCTGAGTTCCACTTGGTTTTCGTTGATCGGTTTGGCCCGATCTGGCCTCGCTTTTTTGGGGTTGAGCCGCGCGACTTCACATTCGAGCTCTCTCCAGCTGTGGGTCTTGGCGAATGCTATGAGTGTTGCGGCGTTTTATTTGGTGATGACCGAGAGGATGCGTCCGGCTTTTCCGACGGAGAGTTCCTTTGATTTGAGGGCGTCTTGAAGTTCCGGGACTATAAGGGCGCGTTTGGCGAGCGCCATTGAGGCGTAGGCTTCGGGGGGAGTGAGGTTCATGATTTCAGTTGCGTATTTGAAGAGGCTTTCGAGTTTTATGGTTTTATAGAGTTTGATTTGCTCTACTTCTTGCAGGTTGAAAACGGTTTGCCACTGTCTAGATAAATATAAAGCGTTTATCTACACCGGTCAGTAGACACTTCTTTTTGAAGCCAGATTATTATGGACCTTGGGCTAGACCGGTAAACTTTAGAAATGTCGGCTCCTGGTCTCAAGAGTCGCTCTATTATCACCGATGAACTATTGGGATCCACAGGCAATTCCTAGGAGGTCGTTATTTCGGCTCGTTCGTTGTGCATATTGCTACTTATTTTTTTGAGTCAATTTGCGCACGCAGAAGATGTCAAAATTTCTCCTTTCATGAGTTCAATTTGTGCAGGTTTTGCCACGCTTTACCCTGTTTATGAATCTAAGATAGCATCATCGCGAAATTTCAACAAAATCTATCCGATGCTTAGCGAAAATCTTAGACAGTGCGGAGTTGACCTCAAATTAATATCGAAATGCAATAGGCAAGAAGAGCTCAGATACGATGAGGCCCGAGAGTTCCTACTGGTCAGAAAGGCAAAGCCTGATGCTATTCCGAATGCCTCCAATATGACCAGAATTTATAGAGAAATCCAAAGTACTTGCCAACTGTTTTTAATAGGCAAGAATCAAATCAGTTTTATCGATGAGTCAGATGTCAACTACAATGAGACTTTGAGCCAAGTAAAGATTCTGCAGTGCCGGCTTTTACTCGGGTTCGAAGACAATGAGCTGGATGGCAAAACCCTGCTCCGAAATAGCGAGAATCGCATAAGAGGGTCCATATCTGACGCCACGAGAGCCTGTAGTAGGAACCTGATTTCAAGCAATTCATGTATGGAACTCAGAACGAAATTGGGAGAACACTATTCTGCATTTTCGAGAGCTGTTGCGCATCAGCTCAGGTATCGCTATGACAGTCCTGATTTTCACTTAGACGAATTGGACGAGTATTCCCTTAAGGTTTTGGGCTGCGAATATGGAGAAAAAATTGCGAACGAAAAGGGAAGAAATTTCGGAATTAATCATGACCAAGAGTCATTCTTTTATGTTTATAAAAAACTGGTGCCATCACCGAAAGATGGGAATATTAGAGGGACAAGTGTGCCGCGAATTACAAGGTAATTTACTCTCTGTGAAGCGACTCGGTCAGCTTTGCATGCTTATCGGAAAAGCATACCCAATTCGCCAAATCTGATGTACGCTCTCTCGTGGGTGAGAAATGGCGTACGTCAGGCTAAGTCCGGGGGAGTTTTATCGTACTGTTGCTACAGAGGCGGCGGCCAGACGGCTGGTTTGGCGCGTGAAGTTCGGCGACAAAGATTTTCAGTGCCCGGAATGCCAGAATGAAACTTTCTATGAATTTGAAAACAAACCTGAAATTCGCAAGTGTCGAAAATGCAGGCGCCATGTTCGTCTGCGCGCAGGAACAATTTTTGAGCACTCAAAGATTCCAATCCTAATCTGGGTTGAGGGCATCTTTCAATGCATGCAGGGCTCCCGCGGAGTTTCGGCGCTTGAGCTTCAGCGGATTCTGAAAATGCCGCATTACGAAACGACGTGGGTCATGCTGCACAAAATACGAGAGGCGTTGCGCCAGCGCGATTTGAAATACAAGTTGAGTAAATACATTGAGTTGGATGGCGCGACCTTGTCCCTTGCCTAGTTGAGATTGGCCGGCTGAGTGACGGATTCATTTGTTAAACTGCTTCCTCTATAGAGTCAATTTGTTTATCTGCGGCCATCTCGCGGAGTAATATCCAAAGCCCCGGCAGAGCCACGTATCCGCGCACCCGATGCATCTTTTTCTCCGAGTGCAAACAGTAGGTGGCGAGCCAGCGCTGAAAGTGCGCAGAGTCTTTCCATTTCTTCACGCGCCTCATATCCTCCTCGATCAGTGAGTTGAGCGATTCAATTGGATTGGTAGTCGAGAAAAGTTTTTTGAGTTGGCGGGACAAGCGCAGCTCGTGGATAACGAGCAGATCATCTTTAGCTTCAAGGTAGCTCTCGAGGGCCGACAAGTTTAGTGCGCGCAACACGCTCTCCAGTCGATCCGAGATAACTTTTGCTTCAGCCATATCCTTTGCGTCTCGGAGCGCCCAGAAGAGCGCCGAAGCCTTGTGAGCGTCGTCTCCCAATGCCTTTTCAATGTTGCGCCACTTATGGATGTGACAACGGATTCGGACCGCACGCCGGTGGCGCTTGTCGTCGCATGCGTATTTAATATTCAAGGCCTTATTTAGCCCGCTTCCGCCATCGACGATGAACAGCAATCCGGTTGCCGGAAGGCCGCGCTTCTCAAGGTCGTTCAACAGCTCCAAGCATGACAAATGATTTTCGCTGTCGGCTTGATAGATGCCGAGTACAAACTTGCGTCCGTCGCTAGCCACTCCCAGTGCGACAATTACGCCATGTTTTCGGAATCTTTTGCCATCGATGAACACGGCGCGGATGTCCATCTCGACGAGTGAGCGCTTCTGTAGCTCTTCAATTTTGTTTGCCGTTGCCTTGATCCACCGGCGCGATACAGAACTCTTCTTGAAGCCAAATGAGTTTGCTATTTTTGTGACGCCCATCTCGTAGTCACGCTGGGACACCCGCTTGAGTCCCTCGGTGAAGACAGCCTGGTCGAACAGCCGCGGATCTTGAAATTCCTCGTAGGTCTTGAGCGGTACCTCACCGCCAACTTTTGACCGAACCCGGAGCTTGGGCACGGCCACCTGTTGATTGGCCAAAATAATGGACCCCTTTTGGTCGCCCCATCTCTGGTTCTCCTTTCCATGCTGGTACCGTTTACCGCAAAGTTGCTCAACCTCGCGCTCACACTCCTTGATGAACCTCACTATTGCCGGCGGCAATAGTGTTGAGATCAGCAAATGCTGGGTGTCGATCGGTCCATCGAGACCTTCGAATTTCTCACCAAGAATATCCTGACGACGGGCGTGTTTTAGTGGCTTGCGGTTGATCTTCTTCACCGACTTGAGTACGTTTGCCATTGGGTGGCTCCTCTCTATTTCTGTGATTCATTAAGTATCGATAACCTATTGAAAACACAGATTGGTTGAGCCACTCAACCTTTAAATTTCAACTACGCGTGGGACGAGGTCGATGGCGCATCCTTCGGCAAGAGAGAAACTGGAAATCAGGTTGAAGTGCTCGTAGCCATCGAAACGAAGGACTGGGTTGACTCGAAAGGGCGGCCAAAATCGCGAGCTGGCTTTGCAAAGGTAATGGTTGGCGATGAGACGAAGAAGAACGCCCAAGCGTTTGTTAGCAATGCTATCGTCGAGGGATCTATGGTGAACACTGACGGTAGCCCCAGCTTAATCAACTTAACCGGCGTCGATGTCGACTACCGAGTCGTGGGTACCGACAAAGAGATTCTTGATCATTGGCTGCCGTGGGTTCACAAGTTCATCGGCAATGCAAAGGTCTGGCTTCTCGGCACCCACCACGGCGTCGAATCAAAATACCTGGCCCAATACTTGGCCGAGTACACGTTCCGATTCAATCGACGTCACGACCCGAATTCGCTCTTCTCGCGCGCCTTGTTTGCCTGTGTTGTCGCTAATCCGGCAAGGTCGGGTACGCTTTTCCGATAAGCATGAAAAAACTAGTGGAAACCCGCTCTAAATTAGAGGGCCTACGCACTCCCGAAAATACGCGAGAGATTGATGATATCATCGGCCTTTTAAGTGTCGATCAGATAAAAAATAACAGCGTAACTCAAGTCTTTTACGTAAGATGTGCATTCAGGCCTGCCTGTGAATCTATCCCCAAATAGTGAAGGCCCCGGAACCAGACGATTTTGAATCAGGCCACAAGGCATCGGTTTGCAGTAGCGATTTCGTACATCGAGTTTGCTACCGCTTTCCTGCGCCTCTCAATAAAAATTTGGTTCAGTACGTTCAGGAATGGGAGCGTCAGGCGTCGGCTTTTTATTTTTCCATGACAACTTCGAGCCTTCAAAACTGCTATAATGTCCAATACATAAATGTAAGATGTTTACTTCAAGTGGTCAGGTAACACTTGGCTCTGAAGCCTTTAGCGGATAGGAACGCTTGTGGACTGCGTACGTCGGCGCCCGTAGGATTGGCGGGGACAGGTGTTAGTTCACTGTCAACAAGGCTCGTCTTCATGACTATGGCTGCCCGCACTCCACACCTTCAACGAAAGAGGTCTGAGTGGGTCCCGGTCCGTTCAAAAATAATCCACCCTTCATGCGGGTCAGGCTTATAAATTAGTATCCAGTCGGGCTCGATGTGACAGTCTCGGCGGTCTTTGTAATTGCCAATGAGTTTGTGATCGCGATGTTTTGGATCGAGCGGCTTTTCTTCGATCAGACGCTGCATGACTTCTTTAATCTTCTGTTCATCTTTGCCACGCTTGAGCATGAGTCTCATGTCTTTGGCGAACTGCTTGGTGTAAGATGGCTTCAGCACGGCGTTTTAAATTCCAAGTTTCGCAAAAAGATCATTGGAGTCTTCCGCTTGGATAAGGTCTTCTCCGAGGTCGGTTTTTTTAAAGGTTACTTCGGTCAACTCGTTTGGGATTTGAACATGAAATGGCAGACCATGTTTGAGGCACACCTGGACGTAAAAAAGATTGATCGCCTCTGAAGGCGAGAGCCCCAAAAGATCTAAAATCTTTTCGGCTTTTTCTTTCAGGCGTGGCGTCGTTCTTGCCCGGATCATCGCGTCTTTGCGTTCGGTAACTGGGGCAATTTTTTTATGGGTTCGTGCTTTCAAACGGATCACCTCTTTTAGTAAATGTACCCCATTTGGGATACATTTGTCAAGAACCTATTTCAAATAGGCTCTACTGGGGGCGCATCCTGCGCGATGAGGGCTCGCGCCCTCATACTCCGGCGTCCGGGCGGCCATTCAGGCCGCTCCGGGCGTAGAAAAACAAAGCCAAATTATTACGCAACATAATCCTTTTTATTTCAAAGCAACAACCTCGGCTGCTTTCTTATGTCGACCCTTCAAGTAATGGTAAAGCCCAGGCTTTGAGATCCCAACCATGCGGGCAATTTCTTTAACGGTATGCGCGCGCTCGTCGTAGAGCTTGCGCGCGAGGTCCGCTTTTTGTGGATCGAGAGTTCGGGGGCGCCCCCCAACACGGCCCCTGGCGCGAGCGGACTTTAAGCCCGCCTGCGTGCGCTCGCGGATCAGATTG
>JANXMF010000200.1 GCA_025354795.1 Pseudobdellovibrionaceae bacterium | reverse complement strand
GTCGCGCTTGGCGAGGTAATCATTCACTGTGACGACATGGACGCCGCGGCCGCTGAGCGCGTTCAAATAGCACGGCAGCGTCGCGACCAGGGTCTTACCTTCACCGGTTTTCATTTCCGAAATCGCGCCGCGGTGGAGAGTCAAACCGCCGATCAGCTGCACGTCATAGTGGCGCATGCCCAAAACGCGAGAAGAGGCTTCACGGCAGGCGGCAAAGGCCTCAGGCAAAATTCCGTCGAGAGTCTCACCTTTGCTCAGGCGGTCTTTGAACTCCACCGTCTTGGCCTGCAGCTGGGCATCACTTAACGCCCTCATGCCTGGCTCGAACGAATTGATGTGTTCGATAAGCGGGCGCAATTTTTTCATATCGCGCTCGTGCTTAGTACCAAATATTTTCGACAGAATTTTTGCGACCATAAGCTCCTAAGATAGTCCGAAAGCGTGGTGACTGTCTACCTGGCGATAGCCTTCAAACAGGACAATAGCTACGGCGGTGGCGATATTTAGGCTGCGAATGGGTCCAGTCATCGGGATACGCAGCGCTTGGTCAGAAAAACTTTTCACAACCTCCGGAGATAAACCCTTAGTCTCACGGCCGAATACAAACCAGTCACCTGGCTGAAACTGCCCCTGAAAATGCGACTTTTCAGCCTTGGTGCTAAAGACAAAAACCCGCGACGGATCGGGCACCAGCTTCCACCATTCATCCCAAGTCGAATGATGGACAAAATCGAGGTACGGCCAATAGTCCAGACCGGCACGTTTAAGACGCCGATCGGTGATGGAAAAGCCTAACGTTCCCACCACATGCAACTTACACCTGAGACCGACGCAAGTGCGCCCGATATTGCCGGTGTTGGCGGCAATTTCGGGTTCGACCAAAACCACGTTGAAAAGTGGCCTCTGGCTCTCTGAGTCAATTGAACCGTTATTCATAGTGTAGTCGTGTAACAAAAAATTTTTGACTGAGGAACTCGTTTCGGGGTTTAACTAGCAAACAGCCAAGCCCAAATGAAACAAAAAAAATGAAGAAGATTGAGGCGATTGTAAAGCCTTTCAAACTTGACGACGTGATCGAAGCCCTAACCGAGTTAGGAATCGAAGGTGTGTCTGTCTCAGAAATCCGTGGTTTTGGCCGCCAAAAAGGCCGCACCGAGATCTATAAGGGTGCGGAATATGTGGTGGATTTCCTGCCCAAAGTCAAAATCGAGACGGTCCTCGCCGACGATTTGGTCGACGCCGCTCTCCAGGCCATTCAAAAGGCCGCCTTCACTGGAAAAATCGGTGACGGCAAAGTGTTTGTCATTCCGGTCGAAGCCGCTCTGCGCATTCGCACCGGTGAGCGAGATGAAAATGCGATTTAAACAGCCTTACCCAGAGGAGTCGAAATGAAACCTGAAGAGGTCCTAACGTATGCCCGTGAGCGTGGTGTGAAGATGGTCGACTTAAAGTTCATCGACTTGCCGGGCATGTGGCAACATTTTACGGTTCCGCTCAACGAGTTCAAGCTCGATGTTTTTGAAGAAGGCCTAAACTTTGACGGGAGCTCGATTCGCGGTTGGCGCGCGATCAATGAGTCGGACATGACGGTTAAACCCGACCCCAAGACCGCGAAGATCGACCCATTTATGCAAGTGCCAACGCTGTCGTTGATTTGCGACGTTGTCCATCCCGACACACACAAACCTTATGAACGCGACCCGCGCCAAATTGCTAAAAAAGCGGTCGCCTATTTGAAATCCACGGGTCTCGCCGACACCGCCTACTTTGGTCCCGAAGCCGAGTATTTTATCTTCGATGACGTTCGCTTCGAACAAACCGCCAACGGTGCGTTTTACCAAGTCGATTCGGACGAAGCGACCTGGAACTCCGGCCGCGACGAAGCCGGCCGAAACTTAGGTTATAAACCACGCATGAAAGAGGGATATTTCCCGGTGCTGCCGTCGGATACCCATCACGATATGCGCACCGAAATCTGTTTGGAGCTCGAGAAGTTGGGTATTCAAGTGGAACGCCAGCATCATGAAGTGGCAAACGGCCAAGGTGAGATTAACTTCCGCTTCGACACGATGGTGGACGTCGCGGATAAACTGATGTGGTTTAAATACGTGGTTAAAAACGTGGCCCGTCGCCACGGTAAATCAGCTACGTTTATGCCAAAACCGATTTTCGGCGACAATGGTTCGGGCATGCACACTCATATGTCACTGTGGAAGGGTGGCGAGCCACTGTTTGCGGGCGATCGTTACGCGGGTCTTTCCGACATGGCGCTACATTATATTGGCGGCGTTTTAAAGCACGCGCCGGCGACTTGCGCCATCACCAACCCGTCGACCAATTCCTATAAGCGACTTGTGCCTGGTTTTGAAGCCCCTGTGCGCTTGGCCTATAGCTACCGCAATCGTTCGGCGGCGATGCGCATTCCCAACAGCGGCTCCAGCCCTAAAGCCAAGCGCATTGAATTTCGTACTCCCGATCCGAGCTCGAATCCGTATTTGGCCTTCGCGGCCATGCTCATGGCGGGAATTGACGGCGTAATGAATAAAATTCACCCCGGTGACCCTCTCGACAAAGACATTTACGGCCTGCCGCCCGAAGAGGCGAAAAAAGTTCCGTCGGTGCCGAAAACCCTCGACGAAGCACTCGAAAATCTCAAGGCCAATCACGAATTTTTGTTGCGCGGAGATGTCTTTAGCGAGGACTTCCTAACCACCTGGTTGGAGTATAAGTACGAGCGCGAAATTATTCCCATGCAGCAGCGCCCGGCGCCTTACGAATTTTATTTGTATTACGATCTTTAATTCTTTAAGTATTTTGATGTGAGAAAAGGGGCTTCGCGGCCCCTTTTTTGTCTGGCGGAGGTTCACTTATGAAGAAGCTGATTTTTTTTGTTCTACTTGCCGCCTGCAGCCAAACTCCGCCGCGTCCTGAGCCCATTGCGCCGGCTGCTCCAGCTCCAGCTCCAGCTGCGGACTCAAACCATATACCGGTCGAAGATTTTTTTCGTAACCCCGCGCTCGCCAGTGTTCATATATCGCCTGACGGCACAACCCTCGCGTATTTGAAGTCATGGAAGAGCCGCATGAATGTTTTCGTGATGCCCCTGCTCGATCCCCAGGCCGAAAAGCAAATCACTTTTGTAGAGGACCGCAATATTGTCGATCTCGCGTGGAAGGAAGCCGACACGATTCTGTATCAAAAGGATCTCGATGGCGACGAGAACTTCCACATCTTTTCGGTGAATATTTTAACCAGCGCCAGCCGCGACCTAACCCCGTATGCAGGCGTGCGGGCCGGTTTCGCCGACCCCCTCGAAGACGTGTCTAAGACCGATGTCCTGATCACGATGAATTTAAAAAATCGCCAGCTCTTTGATCTCTACCGCGTAAATGTCCAGAGCGGGGCGCTCAAGCTGGTGACCGAGAATAAATACAAACTCACCCACTGGCTGATTGATCACGAGGGCCGCGCCCGCGGGGGTTTATCGGACGACGGCGTCGATTCGATTTTCTATTTTGAAAAAGTGCGCGGCAAACCCTTCGTGCCGATTTTTAAGACCGATTTTCGCAATTCGTTTCAACCGATCGGTTTCACCAGCGACAATCAGCACATATACGTGATGAGCAACCTCAATCGCGATCTGATTGAATTGGTAGAGATCGATCCGAATCTGCCTGAGAAGAATTTTGTGCTGAAAACCCTTTATCGCCACCCCAAATATGACCTCGGCGGTGGCACCTACTCTCCCGCGCGCAAAACGCTCGACCGACTATGGATCGTTACCGACCGCGCCGAAACCGTCTTTTTGGTGGACAAGGATCAAGCCGATTGGGAAGAACTCCGCCGCCTTTTCGGGGGCCAAAGCTTGGCGATTTCCAATATGTCCCGCGATGAAAATATGTGGGTGGTGCGTACCCTCTCCGACCGCTCCCGCGGCGAGTATTTTGTCTTCAACCGCACCACTCGCAAAACTTGGTCGCTCGGACAAGTAGCACCGTGGCTGAATCCCGCGCAAATGGCGGAAATGAAAACGATTCATTACAACGCGCGTGACGGCCTAAACATTGAAGGCTATCTCACTCTGCCGCGGAACCGTCCCGCTAAGAACCTGCCCGTGGTGGTCAACCCGCACGGGGGGCCTTGGGCCCGTGACGAATGGCGCTTCAATCCCGAAGCTCAGTTCTTGGCGAGCCGTGGATATGCTGTTTTACAAATGAATTTTCGCGGTTCCACTTCCTACGGCCGCAAATTTTGGCAAGCTTCGTTTAAAAACTGGGGCTTAAGCATGCAAGATGACATCACCGACGGGGTGAAGTGGCTGGTCGGCCAGGGCATCGCCGATCCCCGGCACATCTGTATTTACGGCGCATCCTACGGTGGCTACGCCACCCTCGCCGGCGTGACGTATACACCAAAACTTTACGCCTGCGCCGTCGATTACGTCGGAGTTTCTAATCTTATGACGTTTATGAAAACCATTCCGCCGTACTGGAAACCCTTCTTAGAAATGATGTACGCGATGGTTGGCAACCCCGAGAAGGACAAAGCCTTGATGGAGGCCGCCTCCCCCGCTCTGCACGCCGACCGTATCAAAACGCCCTTGTTTATTGCCCAGGGCGCCAACGACCCCCGCGTCAACAAGGCCGAATCGGACCAAATGGTCGAAGCACTACGCAAACGCGGGGTCACGGTTGAGTACATGGTGAAGAACAATGAGGGCCATGGTTTCCACAATGAAGAAAACCGCTTTGACTTTTACCGTACAATGGAGAAATTCTTGGCAAAACATCTAGGCCCCACGGAGGTGGTACGGTGAAAGATCTAATCACATATATGGGATACGAATGGGTCATGGTCGAAGACGGCGTGGTCACCATTGGTATCAACGAAGCCGGCCTCGATGAATTCACCGAGGTCACCGGGGCGAATTTGCCCACTGAGAACGAAGAAGTGATCACCGACGAAGTGTGCGGTGAGCTGGACACCGATCAGGGCGCGATGAATTTATATAGTCCAGTTGAGGGCAATGTCATCGAGGTGAATGAAGCGGTGATTGAGAATCCGTCGTTGATTATGGAAGATAATTTCGGCGATGGCTGGTTGTTTCGGGTGGAGCCTAAGAATGCTTCGGACTTAGACGAGTTGACCTCGGCTTCGACTAACGATCGGGATGAGTAGTGCGAAGGGGCCGTAGCCCCCTTGCTGGCTCAGTCAATATGTTCCGTAAGCCACAAACTCGTGTTCGACCGAATTCTCGAGATGACCATGATGGCTAGGGTCTCATCTAGGGTGTAGAAATTAGCCCGTTTT
>JANXMF010000104.1 GCA_025354795.1 Pseudobdellovibrionaceae bacterium | reverse complement strand
GCGTGAGAAAATAATTGAATTTTCACACAGTCCAACAAACCTGCTCGCTTTTCTTGGTCTCACATCATTGACGATGAAAATCCTAAGTGTTTTACCCTACCAAAAACAAAATTATGCGTGGCGATAATGAATTGTCCCTGGGTGTGCAGGCCCTACTATCGAACGGCTACGCGACCTTGGATAAAATGCGCAAACTGCTGGACGGAAACCTAAACCAAGACACCGTCGACTCTTTGTTTAGCAAAGATCGCGTCCTCCAGATCGAAGGCAACTCAGAAATCGACTTTATGTCTCCGTATTTTTCGGCGCGCTACACGCCTATTACGGTCCGATATTTCTCAGTCATCCGCAATGAAGCAAACCCCGAGGTGGAGCTTTCCGCGGTCGAAGAAAAAAATGTGATGCTCCAGCTGGCTTACCCACTGAAAGATTATCTCTACGTCGGGGTCCAAGCTAAAAGTTTTTCCCGCCGATATGTCAAAGAGCGGTTTCAGTTGATTGACCTTGCCACTGACCAGGGGAAGGATCAGTTGAAGCCACGGACTCAACAGGGAATTTTGGGTACAACGGCCGCCACTCTTTTCCTGCCGGGATCGTGGAAACCACGCGTGGCGGTCATGGTCGCCAATATTGGTGGCATTACTGGTGACACCAGCCGCCTGGGCGAGCCCGTTGAAGTTCAAGGCGGCGCTGGAATTACGATTCCTATGGGGTGGGCGGAGACGGAGGTCGATATCGATTATAAGTCTTTGTCATATAACGAATCTTGGGATCAGAAATTTCATTTAGGAGGAGTTTTACGGTTTGGAACCATGTGGCTCACTGGTGGGGCGGACTACTATGGTCTTTCAGGCGGGGTATTCTACGGCTTGGAGCAAATTAACGCGGGGATCTTGTTTACCACGACGCAAGCCCCATGGAACCCGAACGATTTTTATGCAAATACAGTTTATTTACAAGTCGGCTGGCAAATTTAGCCTGCTTCTAATATTTTGGGCTCTCACCATCCCGGTTCTGGCTCAAACCAGAGAGCCGGACGCGGAACCAAATTTTCGTCCAGTGACAACATTGTCGACTGAGTGGAATGAATTTGACCACAAGATGAAAGAGAAGAAGCAAAAAGATCGTGTCGACGGCATCAGTTATGTGGTCAGCGGAACATTGGCATTGGTTGGAGGTCTGCTCGGACAGGGCGCGAGCAAGGATCCGTTGGAAAAAGGCGTATACACGCTCTTCCAGTCCATAGGTGTGGCCAGCATTGGTTTCGGCATTTACAACTGGAAACTCGGAGATGAAGACCGATGGTTTTACGATATTGTAGAAAGCGCGCCTTCGGTAAGTATGCAAGACCGTGTCGCCATGGTCCGCTCTTTTAATAAGACAAAAGCCAGCAGAGAAAAGGAACAAAAGTTTGTCCGGGCACTTACGCACGGGCTGATTGCCGCGCTAAATATCTACGGCGCAACTCAACAGACGAATGAGAGCGTAAAAAATGCGCTGTATTTTTTGGGTGGCGTAAACACTCTTGCGGCAATCTCGTTTACATTTTAAAAAAAGCGCCGACCTTGGCGCTTATATGTCAGTTAGAGGCTGACTTTCTCATCGGAACAACGGTTGTCGACGGTTCAGTCGTTTCCGTGCGACGATTGCGCGAGGTGGTCGTATTAAAGGCGTGAGCGCCGGCTGCCCCGGCGGCTCCCATAATCAAGGACTGCAATGCAAGCCTCCCGATTTCGCTGGCCGTTCTTCCTACGGATTCCCAGTTAATCGACTTGCGCCTTCCGATCTTGGCATTTGAACTTGTTTCCGCTGCTGACATAGTGATCCCTTCGCCTCAAGTTGAGGTCTTTGTTGAGCCAAGGCCGAAATGGCCCCGGCATTTAAAGTGTTTCAATAATTTCTTCTTCTTCCTTCTCAGAAAGCCGTGTGTACCGCTCGAGGTAACGGCCGCTGGTGTGCCCTAAGCGCTTTTGCGCGAAGATGTCGCCCATGCGGTCTCGCGCCTTTTTCGCGTGCCGGTGGCGAAGGCGGTGTGGATGCAGTCTTATTTTTTCCTCATCTGGCAGCGAAACGCTCGCCTGCGCGGCGATTTTGTTTAGTGCGTTCGCCGCCCCGTTTCGAGAAAGCTGTTCGCCATCTCGGTTTAGAAACAAAAATCCTGCACCAGCGAGACGCTGGGTTAAATAGTCGTGGAGCAACCCAGCCGCCTCCTTCGTGATCAAAACGTCTCGCACGCGGTTGCCCTTGCATAGCACCTGACGCAGACAGCGTCCGTGAAGTTGTGAAGCCCGAAGATTTAAGATTTCGGCAATCCTCAAGCCGGAAGAGTTCAGAACCTCAAGGAGTGCACGGTCGCGCACGCCTTGCGAGTGGGCGTGTACATTACGCGAAGCCAAAAAATCGGCACTCTTGCGCAATCGATGGTAATCCAGATCGTTGATCCATTTGGGCGGTGACGGCATCACTTGAATTTCATGCACCCCGCGACACGGATCGAGTTGCACCGCACCCTTACTTGCCAGCCATTTGACAAAGCTCTTGAGTGTTGCCAGCACACGATTAGAAGTTGCCGCCGCGTACTGCTCGCGCGCCAACACTTCGATGAAAAGTTTGGTATCGCGCGGGAGCCAAGTCGTGGTGTTTAGGTGCCCGTTTGTCGCTTGGAAAAATGCCAGGAACTTCTTTAGATCCTGAACCTTTGCCTTCAGCGTTAGCGGGGATTTAATTCCCACGATTTCTGCGTCCAAGTAAGCATGCGCTAGTGCGGCCAAGTTCTTATCCGAACCAAAATCTCCAACATTTTCCGGTTTATTCAGCAGGCCACGCGCAACTGGTAGGAGCCCAGTCTGCACTTGGTTGGGATAAGAGCTATTATGCGAACCATTTTTCATAAGTGCCCCCGATTAAGTGGATGCACACGCGCGAGTTGAGGCCTACGCGTGCGCTCTACGAAGTTGTTGATCGTGCGAATGCAGTCCTGCTCGAACCCATTGAGCTGATCGCCCCAAGACATTTCCGCCTTGCCGGCTCGGGCTTCAGTTGCGCTAATGGGGATAGCTCCGAGTTCATCCAAGTATTCATGCAGGTCCGCTATGGCGATCGCTCGGTAAAGCATATAGGCAGCAATAATGTGAGGTGGGACATGGCGATGAGCAAAGTTCACTTCGATTTCAAGCGTTCGCTGGCGCGCGAGTTCGCGCAGGTCTTCTCGTGTCATGGTTATCTCCTCTCGTTGTTTAGTTTTCAAAATAATCCTTTGCCGATATGGGTGTCCCCGGCGACTCAAATGGCCCTCTTGGTTCCTCCGGCATTGAGCCCCGCTCCGCCATTGACGCGAGCTTGGCCGCAGAAAATGCAGCGGTCCCGAGCAACATGAACACGTGACCGAGCATAGTTAATTGATAGCTTTTTGGTTGATCCCAAAAGGAACCCGCTGGAGCTTGCTCCATAAAAACCCCCTAGTTGTGAATGCGAAGTTGAGAAACGGCGTGGGCCTCAAGGCCAGTCGCCATGCCCACGCCGGGCTAAATTGCACGGACAGAATTAGCCGAGGGGTATCACGCAGCAGATTGACTGCCCATGGCTTCGGCCTTTTCGTGCGCGATGCGCAGTTCACCAGGGAGCTGGATCAAATCGTTAAGAAGCGGCAAAATTGCCCGAGAGCAGACCGCGCTTTCTAATATGACCCACGGCTTGAAATACCACGGCGCAGTTTTCACATAATTTTCCGCGTATGGCTTCAGATTCGCTCTTGCCTCCTTAGCGGCTTCCGCAATCATGAGGGCCGCGATCCACTTGGCATCGCTCACGTCTAGTGGTGGCTCGAACACAGGTGCCGGATCTGCAGCCCAAATCTCCTCTGAACACGCGGCAAGCAGGTGCTTAAGAATATCCCGGCCAATGGGATTGGCCCAATGCTTTGCGCGTAAGGCTTTGTGAAGTGAACTGATTTCCTGGTCAACCCACATTGACAGCTGATCGTGACACTTTTGATCTTCGACGTTTGCCAAGACTCTACTTGTCGACATTTGCCACCTCAATGACGTTGCAAATTCCCGATAGTGAACCTGGACTCCGCGATCCGACCACTGACAGCGCGGTAACCAAAACCGAAGTCATACAGTCAGTAACCGACTGCACACTTTTGAAATAGGCCGTCTCGATCTCTTCGGACCTCTGTGCATTAGGCATCGTCGCACAGCCTGAGAGAGCAATCATAAAGGTAAACGCTTTCACAAAACCCCTCCTTGAATAGCGCCAGAGATTATCTTTGGCACCGGAAGTTTCCTTCCGCTAATCCCTTATACCCTTAAGTAGTCATTTTTTGTTTATTTAGTTGCCATCGTCTGCATTTCTGATGGCGAAGGGCATCGTCCTGATTAAAAGCGACTTTTGAAATAGGCTTTAAGGGCAGGGGCTCCGCGAAGAACGGTTCCATCGCCGGGCAATAAAATGCCGTCTGCAAATTGGCAATCGTCGCCATCAAAGTGCTCGATCCAAAACCGAGCCAGTCTTTCCAGCGCCACTTGATCGCTCTTTGGCCTGCGACCAGGCAAGGCCACCGGTAATAACGAAAAATGGATCTCGACACAGCTTACGATATCAAAATCATAGACAGCCATGTCCATGACACCGTGGCCCGCGCGTAATAATGCGCACGCGAGCCGAAGATTGTTCGTAATAAAAAACTGGCCGTACACGGTGGCTCCTTAAGCAACGGGGACGCGGTTGACCTCGGGGTACCTAGATTAGTCTCTGCTCTCATTCCGGGTTGCTAAATTCGTCCCAAGTTTTTGATTTTCTGACTTAGACTCAACAGTTGAAAAAAGGTCCCCAAGGTTATCAAAGGTCCCCTTACTATCCGATTTTCCTTGAAATTCAGATGGGGAACCCTGGCAGGGACCTACCGTGGACGTCGCTAGATTTGATGGCGCTAACTTGTACCACTTCCCATGTTTGCCCTTGTCACGACTAAGTGTCACCGCTACAGGCCCATAAATGCGCCCAAGCTGATTTGACAATCCGATCCCCAGTTTTGTTTGGCGTGATCGGTCCGAGCCGGGTCCGAGGACGGCGGCAAGAAGTTCGAGTTCTTCGCAAAGACAGTAGAGGCTTGATACCTTAGCGGCGTTTAGGCCGTGCCGTTCACGCCACGCGTCCACAAAATCCCTCCACTCTTCCGTTTCTGCATCCGCTAGTTCGTAAGCCGTTCCCTTAGTCTCGAGAAAACCCTCTACCCCGGCATGTTCAAGGACGCCACCCACAACACCTGACCAGCTTTCAAAAGAGCCAAGGCTCTTCGCGCCATAACTGGTACCGCTTGCCAACCACGCCTGACAGATTGTCAAAATGGCATTGAGCAATCGCGGGCGATTCTGAATCACCCACTCCCTAAGATTTGGATGACGGAACTCGTCGGCCTTCCGCTCCCAGGGT
This sequence comes from Pseudobdellovibrionaceae bacterium, assembly GCA_025354795.1. Classification (GTDB taxonomy): domain Bacteria; phylum Bdellovibrionota; class Bdellovibrionia; order Bdellovibrionales; family UBA1609; genus JALHOQ01. Next base: position 373 of record JANXMF010000104.1, on the reverse strand, counting down.
TTGCTTTCCTTCGGCTGTAAACCAATTTGAATGGCCCTGCGGGCGATTTCGGTCGTAAGCCTCACATTGTTACCGGTCATCAACCAAAGTGCCTTGTTCAAACTTGAAACCATCTGGGATCTCGAAAGAAACCGGTCGGTCCAAACCACGCTTGTCAATGCCGCGGCCAGCGCGGGGGAATGCAGCTTTGGTGCTTCTTGATCGGCGTTGTCGAGCAAGATCAGGCGCGGTCCGCGCAAAAGCTCCGCGGTGAGCATTTTTCGGACCTCGTCGTCGTTGCCAGGGAGAGTTCTCGCCTCTAGCGTACGACCGGTCAGAATAATGCTCATCACCTCCATGAGCAGCCCTTTGCCCGAACCAGGCGATGTGGCGT
>JANXMF010000043.1 GCA_025354795.1 Pseudobdellovibrionaceae bacterium | reverse complement strand
CAATAAAGGCCAAACTGGCCACTAGCCGCCAAACGATGGAACTTTCACTCTTAATTAATTTCTCAGACTTTGAAAAGACCGGGATACTGGCTTCGTCTTTCATGTCCTTAGCGATCTCGGCAGTCGCAGGCGCTGGGGCGGCCGCGGTTGGTGTCGCGACGGCGGCTTCGACTGCCGCCTGGGGGGCGTCTTTCGTCTTGTCTTCATTGACCAGTTTTTCGGCCGCGGCCATGATGGCCTCGTCTGAATCCTTAGCTGGGGCGGCGTCGTCTTCGGCGCGGGCTGAAAGACAAAGCAGGGCGCACAAAATAATTGCGGTTATTTTCATCACATTCTCCATTCGCTGAAACTTACTTGAGTTGCTCGACGCGCTCACTGGGTGAAATAATGTCGGTCAGACGCACGCCGAACTTTTCGTTCACCACCACCGCTTCTCCGCGTGCCACCAATTTGTCGTTGACCAGCACTTCCATCGGCTCACCCGCGAGCTTGTTGAGCTCGATGACGCTGCCCTGGCCGAGATTCAACAAATCATTGACCACCATTTTGGTGCGGCCCAGCTCGACGGCCACCCTTAACGGGATGTCCATGATGAGCGAAAGATTGCGGTGACTGGTGTCAGGAATTCCGCTCATCCGATCTGGTTTACCCGAACCCGCGGGCACCGCCGGCTCTGTGACCGCCGCGGCCATTTCCGCCTCGAGTGCCGCCAGGTTATGTTTATCGTCTGCCATGCATCCTCATTTCTCTATGGGCCGCGTAACCTGAACGGCCACCGACCCATGATGAATTCCATAATACGCTTTAAACTTGGGAACACTTTCAACATTGACATCAAACTCACCGGTGGTGTCCTGATTGAGTGGAATGACATCCCCCACTTTAAGATCCATCAGGTCATTGAGGGTGATCTCACTCTCCCCTAGATTCACGTTCACCGCGATCGCCGTTTCTAACAGCTGACTGCGAATGATGGCCGTCCACATTTTCTTGTCCGTCTGATCAGACTCGACTTGAAAGCCGGTCGCTAATTTTTGTTTAATCGGTTCAATGGTGGCATAGGGAATAACGAGCGTGATAGTGCCATTGGCGTTTTCCAGCTCGACGTCGAAAGTGGAGGCGATAACAATGTCGGTCGGCGGCACAATACCAACAAACTGTGGATTGATCTCGGTACGGACGAAGCTCGCGTCAATTTTTTCGACCGAGGCCCAGGCATTCTCCAAATCGTCAATCGCGAGGTCCACCACTTTGCGCACGATCGAAAGTTCGATCGGGGTAAAATCTTTGCCCTCGATCTTAGTGTAGGGACGGTCGGCACCGCCAAAGAAATTGTCCACCAAGGCATACGCCAGTTTACTCTCGATCACGAACAGCGCCGATCCGCGTAGGGCATTGAAACGCAAAACGCTCATGCACGTGGGCATTGGCAAAGTGTTAATAAATTCACCGAACTTCAAGAAGTCAGTGGAGGCGTGGGTGAGCGTCGCGATTTTGCGCAACGCCGACGACAGCGACACGCGAAACGAGCGCATGAATTTTTCATAAATAACGTCCAGCTGAGGAAGTCGACCGCGAATGATCCGATCCTGCGAGGTCAGATCATAGACTACCACTACCCGTTCGTCACCGGGCGTCCCGCCGGGAGACGAGCTCTCGGTCTGCCCGATTTCCCCCTCGGAAACCGCGGCCAGCAGCGCATCCACTTCCGACTGAGAGAGTACCTGACTCATTTGCCGCGATCCTTCCTAATTAAGAATAAATTCGGTGAAGTAAACTTTGGTTATTTGGCCCTTGGTCAAAAACAAATTGATCTGGGTCTTGATCTCATCGCGAAGCGCGTCCTTGCCTTCTTTGGTGGAAATCTCGGCGAAGGTTTTGCTGGAAGCGATGATGATGATATAATCGCGGATTTTCGGTTTGATTTTTTCGACCTCTTCTTGCACTTCCGCGTTGGTGAGTTCGAGTTCCATATTCATTTTCACCAGCTTACGACCGCGGCTGCCAGAAACGTTGACCAAAAAGGTTTCGAGTGGCACCAATTTGCCAATAAATTCCTTATTCCTTTCTTCTTTCTGCACTTGTTCGTGCTCGCCTTTGATTACGTCGTCGATGCCGGGCTCGGCTTCTTTTTTCTTCTGTCCGAGGTAAAGCATGGCGCCGACGCCCATCACCACGGCCATATTGATCACCGCGAGTATGATAAATAATGTAGGTTTACCACCAGAGCTGGGTGCGGCCGTCGGCGCGGGCGCTGGTGCTGTAGGTTCGGCCACGATGATCCTCCAAGGGTCCTATAAAATCTGTTCCACAATTCAACAGAGCAATGACAGTGCCAACGCGACTTTGGCTGTGGATTTGGTGATTTTGACGAGGCTTTCAGGGAGTTTTGTCAGACTCTCAGCCCGTAATTGCGGACCTTGGTCATTTCGCTAGACCGACAAATTGACTTCGGCGAGAGGGCTTTTTTGACAGGACAAAGGGTCTAGAAGCCTGCAGAAGTGCACCAGTCCCGTGGCAAAATAATTTGACTGACTTCGCCGGCTTCAAGACCCATGGACTTGGTTCCCAATATCAAAATAAACCGTTCCGATTTAATCGGTCGGGTAGAGACCAAACGCAGATGGCCGATACCGTCGAAGTTGGTGCTGGCTTTGCCGCTGGCCCCGGCTATCCGCCATTCCAGGCTGCTCGCCACCAGGGGCGTGAAACTGCTGCTGACCACGGAGACCGTTTCCACACTGTCGCGGCAGAGCAAGCGAAAGCGTACGGTCGAAAGAAAGCGTTTGCCACATTTGGCCGGCATCGCTGGCGAATTCGAGAACTGACAACCGTCAAACGCCTTCTCACTGAAGCCAAGAGTCGCGGAGTCGCCGCCGATGCCCAGCCTTTCACTCAACTCTTCAACGTTTAACAGAGGATCTTCTTTCAGCGCCGAGCCGGAGGGTGCGAAGTTGTCGCCGGAAGGTTCAGCCACTTGGCTTTCGGGCGGAGGCAATTTCATATATTCCGGTGTGGATGCGCAGGCGCACAAGAGAGACACCGAGGTGAGGACTAGGATTCTCCGCATGCTGACTCCCTTGAGACTTTTTCTATCGGCTCATCGGCTGAACAAATTGAATGCAGGCCTTAAGGGAAGGCTTACTTCTGCTGGGTCTGAATGCGCTCAATGATCAGCGGCGCAATGCGTGGGTTGCCAGCCAAAATCGAATCGTCGCCCAAGCCATACTCGGCGCCTCGGTAGGTTAAAACCACTCCGCCCGCCTCGCGCACCAAGAGAGTGCCGGCCGCGGTATCCCACGGTTTAAGATTTTTTTCCCAAAACGCGTCAAACACACCCTCGGCCACTAGGCAGAGGTCATAGGCCGCGGCTCCGGCCCGGCGTATCCCACGAGCTTCGTGGACCAGGTCGGAAAATATTCGTAACTGCTCTTTAAGCGCCGCTACGTTGTCCGGATAAAAACCCGTAGCGAGCAAAGACTCCTTGATCGAAGTCCGTTGACTTACATTAATTTTCTCACCGTTGATCAAAGCACCGCCGCCTTTAGTGGCCGTATAGGTTTGGTCGAGCATTGGCACATCGACGACCCCGACCATCAGCTGGCCGCGCCACTGCAAGCCGATCGAAATGCAAAATATCGAAAACCCATGCACATAGTTGGTGGTTCCATCCAAAGGATCGACCACCCACGAGGACGCCTCGGGGCGCTCGTTCTTGGTGACCCACGCATCTTCCTCGCCAAGAATCCCGACACCCGGCAGACCGCGGGCCAGCTCGGCGGCAATGGCGCGTTCACTTTCGATATCGGCTTCGCTCACCAAGCCGGCGTGCGCCTTCTCCTGGACCTTTTTTAGCTGGCCAAAATAGTCTAGCAAGACCTTGCGTCCGATTTTTGCGGCCGCGACCGCCGTATTTAAAGCTTTGGGTAAATCGAGCGCGTTCATCTCTTTCGTTAAATGGGGAATCGATAAGGAAGTCAAGACCCAGGCCGGTGGTACGGATTTACCCCGGCCCGGGTTGACCGTTGCGGGCAGACCATTTAGGATTTAATTAAGACTGGTGGAGGGATTTCATGTTTTCAGAAAAAGGCAGTTCTAAGACCGACACGTTGGTTAAGGTCGTATTGGTGTTCTTCATATCACTGTTATCATTCTCAGTGGGAACATTCGTAGGCAAACAGGTGAGCGACAGCGATCATCGCCGCATGGCCCTCGAGGGCGAGTACAAAACCGACCGCGGTGTCGCGTCCACTGAGAAGGGCGAAGGCAAGGCTGAAGGCGAGCATGAAGAGAAAATTAGCGACAAGGAAGTCGAAAGCCTCACTGAGGAATTCGTAAACAAAGAAAAAGCCAACGTTGGCGAGCATGAGACCGCGGCTAAAGAAAAAATGGAAGATGCGGGCGAATCCAGCGAGCACGCCGCTAAAGAACCTGAAGGCGAGAAGACCGAAAAAGTCGACGCCAAAGGCTACAAAGTTTACAATCGCGACACGGCCAAGTTAGGCGACGTAGCTGAAAAAGTAGCTAAAGGCGAAGCCCCTTCGGACGGCAAAGCCGAAGAGCGCAAACCTTCGAGCGTGTTGCCGTCCGTGGCCTCGGCTGCCGTTGGCAAATACACTGTGCAAGTGGGTTCTTACGCGGAAGAGAAGGAAGCCAAAGGCCACGCTGCTGAGCTCAAAGGGAAAGGCTGGAATTCATTTTACTTCGCCGCCAACGTCGATGGCCGGACTTGGTACCGGGTTTCGGTCGGATTGTTCAACAATATCAAGAGCGCCAATGAATTCCGCGGTCAGTTTATGAAAGACGCCAACACCAAATCAGCGATCGTGCAAAAGATCGTTCAGTAAGTTAGGTCCGATACCCGGCAGGCTCGCCTGCTGGGTCGCATTAACTGCACCATTTTCTTGCTAAAAATTCCTATTAATTCTTAATTTGCCAGCTTGAGCATTTTAAAAAAGTTCGCTGAGCAATTGAATGAACGACAGGCCGAGGCGGTGGCCACCCTCACAGGACCGCTTTTGATTTTGGCCGGTGCCGGCTCAGGCAAAACGCGGGTATTGACCTTTCGCATGGCCAACCTGATCGCCCAAGGCGAGTGCACCGCGGACCAGATTCTTGCCGTCACCTTCACCAACAAGGCCGCACGCGAAATGGAAAGCCGCGTGGTGACGCTGCTGCAAGAGTTAAGTATTCCTGTTTATGAACGCATGTGGATTTCGACCTTTCACTCAACCTGCGCGCGCATTTTACGTGAAGATATTCATCTGCTCGACTATCAGCCGTTTTTCGCGATATACGATGATTCGGATCAGATGTCGTTGATCAAAAAGATTTTGCAGGCGCTTAATATCAACGACAAAATGTTTCCGCCGCGCGCCTTTCAGGCCCGGATCAATGAGGCCAAGCAGCTGGCGCTCACCCCGAGTGATCTCGAAAATAAAGGCACCCTCGCGTGGGATGAAAGGAGCCTCTCGGTTTACAAAATGTATGAAGAGCAAATGAAGCGCGCCAACGCCCTCGATTTTGGCGACTTGCTGTTCAAGACCTTCGATCTATTTCGCTCGTATCCGGACATCTTGCGCAAATACCAAGAGCGTTTTCAGTTTATATCGGTGGATGAATACCAAGACACCAATCACATTCAATATCTGATCGTTAAGCAATTGGCCGAGGGTCACCGCAATCTGTGCGTGGTGGGCGATGAGGATCAGTCGATCTATTCGTGGCGCGGGGCCGACATCACCAATATTTTAAGTTTCGAAAAAGATTTTCCCGAAAGCAAAGTGATCAAGCTCGAAGAGAACTACCGCTCCACCCAAACTATCGTGACCGCGGCCTCACACCTGATCAAAAACAATAGCCAACGCAAAGACAAAACCCTTTTCACTAAAAATGAGACTGGCGAAAAAATCTGGGTGCATGAGGATATCAACGAATACGAAGAATCTCGCTTTGTGGTGCAAAATATTGAATCGCTCATAAATAGCGAAAATTTGAGCTACCGCGACTTTGCCGTTTTTTATCGCACCAACGCCCAGTCGCGGGTGATCGAAGATCTGATGCGCGGGCACGGTATCCCTTACAAATTAGTGGGCGGGGTGAAGTTTTATGAGCGCATGGAAATCAAAGACATGCTCGCCTATTTTCGCAGTTTCTTAAATCCCGCTGACGACATTGCCGTCAGCCGCATCATCAACGTGCCCGCGCGCGGGATCGGCAAAACCACCGGTGAGAAAATTGAAGAGTATGCAGCTCAAAATAAAATCAGTTTTTATGCAGCCATCTTAAGTGTTGCTGAACAACGTTTGGTGAATTCCGGCGCCGCCCGCAAGCTGCGCGATTTCCGCAACCTAATGGACGCGATGTCCGCAAAAGCTCGAAATCTGAAATTGAGCGAACTTTTCGTCGAGCTGCTCGACGCCACCGAATACGTTATCCGCCTCAAAGAGGAACACACGCCCGAATCACAGGCACGTATCGACAACCTCGAAGAATTTGCTAACGCCATTCGCCAATTTGAGCAAGAGCGCGGTGACGACGCCACGCTCACAAGTTTTCTTGAAGAGATGGCGCTGGTGTCTGACGCCGACACCATCGAAGAAGGCGACAATTACGTCACCCTGATGACTTTGCATATTTCTAAAGGTCTCGAATTTCCAGTGGTGTTTATTGTCGGAATGGAAGAGGGACTCTTCCCTTCGGCACGTTCCATGGACGAAGCCGACTCGGTCGAAGAAGAGCGCCGCTTAGCTTACGTCGGCATGACCCGCGCGCGCCGCCGTCTGTTCTTAACCTACGCCCGCGCGCGCCGCGTGTGGGGCCAGGAGCAAATGCATCCGCCGTCACGCTTTCTAAACGAAATCCCAGCTGAATTCGTGCACACCCAAAGCCGCATTCAGCGGCCAAGCTTTGTCGAACGTCATAGCGCCCCTCTGCGCACCAGCCGCAGCGCCGACTTTGATCAGATGCCGGATTATGAAAATAGTTTTGCCTCCTCTGACAGCGCCAGCCGCGGTTATAGCAAGGGCATGCGTGTTCGCCATCCCACTTTTGGGGTGGGCTCGGTGTTTCAGGTGGAGGGCGATGGCGAGATGCAAAAAGTCAGTGTGCTCTTCCACGACAAGACGTTTAAGAAATTTGTGATTAAGTATGCGCGCCTGGAGATTCTTTAAGGCTTGGCTTCGGTTTGTCATCGCGGCTGCCGATGAAGAGCGCCGGGTAACTTCAGTCCGTGCCGTAGGGCTGTTCTTGAATCGCCGCCCACTCGTCGCCATAGGCGCCGATTTCAGGTGCGCGCGCTTCCCGCGGCCGAATGTACTCACCACACTGTCCATCCCAGCCTCGAAACTCACGCACATTCCCTTCCGCACGGATGTGAAAATCCGGAACCAAGGGAACCTTGCCGCCACCGCCTGGGATATCCAAGGAAAGATTTGGCATGGCCAATCCCGAAAGCCGGCCCCACAGCTCGCGCTGAATCGCTAGCGATTCCTCAACCGAAGTGCGGAAATGCTCAGAGCCTGGCGACGGATCACACTGAAACATATAGTAGGGCTTCACCCGCAAGAACAAAAGCCGGCGCGACAGCGCCTGCACCAACGCCGCGTGATTGTTGATCCCGTTAAGCAAAACCATTTGGTTGAACACTGGCACTCCGTGATCCACCAGTTTCTCAAGAGCCTGCGCGGATTCAAACGTCAACTCACGTGGATGATTGAAATGAGTCATAAAGTAAACCGGTTTAGCTTGGCGAAATATCTCAACCAAATCGTGAGTCACCCGCATCGGACAAACCACCGGCATACGCGAGCCGATGCGAATAATTTCAATGTGCTCAATAGCGCGCAAATCGCCGAGCAGCTTTTCAATCCGCCCATCGGCCAAGGTCAGTGGATCTCCGCCTGACAAAATCACCTCGCGCACACCCCGCGCACCGCGCAAATAATCCAGAGCAGCAGTGTAATCCTTCGATCCAATAAAGGCCTGTTCCTGGCCCGTGAAATGTTTGCGCAAACAGTAGCGACAATAGAGCGAACATTGATCGGTCACCAAAAACAGCACGCGGTCAGGATAGCGGTGGATCAAGCGCGGCCGCGGCGAGTGCTTGACCTCGCCCAGCGGATCTGAAACCTGCTGCCCATCTCCAGAAAACTCATGCATCCGCGGCAGAATCATTTGCCGAATGGGGTCGGACGGATTCTCTCGGCTCGCCAGCGCCGTATAGTAAGGTGTTGAGCGCACTTGAAAACTCGAGCGAGTTTGTAAAGCTTGAAGTTCATCGGAGGTTAACGCGAAATGGGCCGAGAAATCCTCGGCACGAGACAGCCCATTTCTAAACTGCCAGTTCCAAGCATTCCAATCCGTGCTAGAAACGCCAGGAAAGGGCTCGGTCTTGGCAAAGTGGAATTTCATAAAAAAAAGGCTTCCCTTCGGAAGCCTTTAGTTAACTGAATTTGGTTTTGGATTCAATAGTTAGCGACGACGGACCGCCGCGGGTCGGAAGGGAACGCCGCCACCAACGCGAGCCATCGGGTTACCTTCGACGGGGGCATCGTAACTCTGCGGCAAGATTCCATTCGACCTGGCTCTAGGGCTGAGAGGAGGTACCTCGGCATCCTGTTCAAGTCCGAGTCTCGCGGCATGTTGCCGTCCGATGCCTCTGGCCGTATAGGCTCCATCACCACTGTCCGCAGCCGCTCTGAGCCTATCTTCGAGTTCCTGAAAATTCGCGTCTCCGCCAAAGCGTTGTGCGACCATAGCGTGGCGACTCTCGATAAGCTCGGCGATTCGGCGTGCGCGAGGGTCGCTGGGATTCAAACGTTTATAGTTGGCCATATCGGCGAGGGCCAGGCGCTTATAAGTCGCGAAATCACGCATTTTAACCAACGAAGCCTGCATCGAGCGGCCCGCGCGGGTTCCCATAACCTTACGCAGAAGCTCTTCACCTTTTTCGCGGTCGCGTGGGTTTTCTGAATTGAGCAGACCCTCGATTTTCTTCATCAGGTGGGCTTCGAGGTACTCGCGGCCTTCATCAAGGGTTTTCATCTTTCTCAAATTTGCCAAACGGCAGCGGGTTTCTGCTTCATCGGTTTCGATCTTTTCGCCTTTGGCGTCGACAATGCATTCCTTTTTGTCTTCGGCGAGTTGTTTTTCTTCTTCCTGCTTCTTTTTAGCGGCGGCGACTTTGGCGATTAAGGCCTTTTTAGCTCTTGCATACTCCAAATTGAGTTTCAACAGTAATGCCATTAGGTCCTTCTCATTTCCTACATTTTCAACGACCCTGAGTTCCTCAGAAATCTTTGACCCACACACTTCACATTCAGTTTCCAACTTCCCAGTGATCACTGCCTTATGAGTCGCCGGGATGACTGTACCAAAGCGGCTGGTTCGCTCCTTTACCTCTTGTAAGGATCCCGAGAGCTGACCATCCATAATTTTGCCGCCCACCTCTTGTCCGAAGGTAATGTCCGATTTGCCATCAAGACCCATCTTGTCGAGCAAGACAGAAAAGCTGTTGTCGTCAGACTCGGAAGACAGTTCCACACGCTGAACTCCGTTCACTGCGGTCTTACCGCCGGGAAGCGACGAGAGACTGAACATCAGTGCTCCGATTAACAATACAAATAGATAACGCATAAAACTTCTCCTTCGGGAAGCGCACTTCCCTGCAGTCACTTAGTCCAAGAATCGCTCCAAGCCGCTTGGCACTATATAAATACTTGATATTTATATTAAAAATTAAAAACCAACAGGGAAACTCCGCATCCACAGAGTGTGGATATCCTAGCCAGGAGCAGTGCCATTAGTAGACAAATCCATTCAAATCAAGGGCTTACAACTGTAAATCGCACGAACACCACAAAGTGCCGCGAAAGGCGGGATGGTTATCTATATATATCGGTGTGAACAGGGGGATGCCGCAAAAGAAAACCCAGGAGTTTCCCCCTGGGCCCCTTCGCCGCAATCAAATACCTGAGATGCAATTTAAACCGTGTTCTAAGAAGCCATACAAGATGTGTTCGAGAAGAAAGCTAGAAGCTGATCGCGGCTTTTGTTCCAAATCCGTAAGCCATGCTGCTTTCATAGGTGCCGTCGCCTTTCCAAGCTGAGCCTGGAAAGAGAAAGCCCATTTCGTTGATCCACGCGACGCCCTTGCGTGGTGAGTAGTTGAGATGCAGATCCCATTCATACCCCAAAGCCTTAGCCTTTTGTCCCAACATCGGGTTGGTGCTGAGCCAACCGGTGATGATGGAATTATCTAATGACCAGTGATCATTAAACGCATATTTCGCGATCGGTGCAACATAGATCGCGTTGCTGATCGCCTCAACGTCGGGCCGATTGATATTATTGGTCGTTCCGTCATACACCTTGCCGATCACGGCACCCGTGCGCAGAAAGTCGGCCTGGCCGAGGGGATGATTGAACATCAACATCGCCACATCGTAGTTGCGGTTAAAGCTAAAGCCTTCGTATTTAGCCACAGTCGCCGGATCGTCGCCCGAGGAATAGCCCGCTTTCAAGCCCCACTTCCAACGGGAAGCTTCGGGACGATACTCAAGCTCACCCGCCAAACCAAATCCACTCCAAGTGACTTTGTCATGGCTCGACGTCACTACACCGGAACTTCCGCTGACAAAAGAGCCTTCCATCGCCAGGCGAATACGCTCGCTGTCGCGTGCAACGTAAATATTTACGGTTTTGGTATCCACTGGTGCGGAACAACTTTCGTTGGCATTCGCCGCGCAACCGGGAGCATTGCTGGCGCCGGGACCGCCGAGCGCTTGATCGGTACCCACTCCAATTGGAGCATCCGCGGCTTGATCACCGCCTTTGCGCCATTGATAAAACAGTCCCATTTCCAGATCGGTTTCAGGACTTTCGTACTGAACTTGAATCATATAGTCGTCGAGATTATTCGAGCGATTGATATTTCCCGCGCTCGGCTTACCCAGCATTGGCAGGACATAGAGATTACCCATGATCACCTTGTAACCAACCATGTCGCGCGTATCGTAATAGTGATCAAATAAACCACGGCCCGCGTTGTGAGTGATGCCCAAACCAAAATGCACAGGAGCACGCCCGGCGATCAACTGGCCAAACTCATGATTGTAGGTGAGATAGAGTTGCGAGACTTGAATGGTCTCGGCATTTTGCGTGTGGCTCAGAGTATTCGAGTTGTCTTGCGAAGTGGGTGTGGTCGCTTCGCTGCGCACGCCGCTTCCCCACAGTTGACCCATTTGCGAATTGGCTTCAGTGGGGCTGTTGAAAATATCAAATTGTCCGTAAATTGTCAGACCGTCACCGGCGGTAATTTTAGGGCGCAAAACCAAGTGGCTTAGACCATAGGCCAGCTGTTTTTTTCCGCTGCGTGGATTGGTGGAATCGTAACCGCTGCCGCGCAACTCGGAGTTGTGAAGTTGATAACCTTCAATGCGATAAAGACCGCTCCACTCAATATCTCCCGCAAACACTGTTGAATTTAAAAACAACGCCGCGAGCGAGAAGCCCAGAGTAGTTGAGATGATTGGTTTTTTTAGCATCAAATCCACCTGTCCGATTTTGCGCCTAGACTAAACATCGGACCTTTTTCAGTCAATGAAAACATTGGCGACGCGCCGGCGCAGGCTCATGAGATGCTTAGTTTTTAGGCAAACCCTATGCATTGGATCTAAAGCACGATCCCAAGTACATCTTCTTCACGCAAAATCAATACTTCGCTGCCGGCCAGATTAACGGTGGTGCCCGAAAATTCCGCAAACATAATATGATCGCCGACGCTGACATCCAACGGTCGCAAAGAGCCCTTTTTATTGCGCTTGCCACGACCTTTGGCGAGCACTCGCCCACGACTCTGGCGTCCGGCTACGGTTCCAGGAATTATTATTCCGCCAGTGGTTCTTTCAGCCATCGGATCAATGGCTACGACCAGTCTGTCATCCAAGGGCGTAAGGAGTGACGCAACACTCGCAGCGCTCAGCTTTGCCGCGGGCGCTTTGACCTTGGCCTTGCTTACCGTAGACGCCGCGATCTTGCTTTTCGCCGGACGACCCTTTTTTACCACTTTGCTCTTCTTCTTAGCTGCCATGTCTTTGCATCTCCTCTTCAAAATATTTGCCATAAAGGATGTCCCACTCGGGAGTGCCAGGTGCCACGCCGCGTTTTAACGACGCGATTTTCGCCTGAACTTTGGAATCAATGTTCTCCACATCCTGCACAAACTTATTCAATCCCTTTTTACCCGCTCTTAAGGCCGCGTCGTCGTCCACATAGTCAACGATGTCATCATTCCAGATGCCGTCGACCACAACCCGCGCCAAATGGCTAACCCGCTCTTCGCTGAGAATCATAGAATAATCCCCTTTTCCTTAGCCAGGCGCTTTTTCAGCATCGGAAACATTTTGTAGCGTTGAAATTCGCCGGGGTTTTGCCGCTCGAGATCGTCCATCATGCGGTTGACCTCGCGGTCGAGTTCCATCTCGCGCTGAAAATCCGCCCGAATTAAAGCGGTGGCGCGCTCAAGCACGGTCTCTTCTTTTTCTTTGAACGTGATGACCTTTTGCTCTTTGAGCGCATTCAGAATCGCGGTCGCCATGCGTTTCATCTGTTTGTCGGTGACCTTCATGGCTTTGACTAAAGACAGGGGGCCACCTATTGTCAAGCGACGATGAGTCGTCGCCGTAAGATTCTTATTCTAGCGCTTGGTCTTTTCGCCGTTTTCATGGCGGGTGCGGGGGCCATCTCGATTTCATTACAGAACAAGATCGCGCAGCGGCTCGCGAAGGGATGGGTCATTCCGCCCCTGGAGCTCTATACTCAGGGTTTCAATCTGCAGGTGGGCCGTATGTTGCCGCTTGCGGAACTGCAGGAAGAGCTGACCCGGCGCGGACTTCACGCCGGCCGCGATTTTCGACTCGGTAAAGGCACCGATTGCGGCGAGGCGATTGCGGATCCGACTAAGAATTGCCTCTCGCTTAAACCTGGAGAGGGTCAACTCGAACCCCTGACGCTGGCATGGGACGACGAGCGCATACTGCTCGAGATCTGGAGGGGCGATCCACGCGTGAGTGTAGTGAGCCAAAGTCTCTTCCCGCGCCTGATCACTCAGTTCTACGATGGCCAGCCCATCTTGCAACAGAACACGCCGCTGAGTGAAGTTCCGCTCGCGTGTTTGCAGGCGGTGACCGCGATCGAAGACCGCGATTTTTTAGAGCATGGCGGGGTGAGCGTCACCGGAATTTTACGCGCGATCGTGCGCAATGCGCTCGCACGGCGCTGGGCCGAAGGCGGAAGCACGATCACTCAACAACTAGTGAAGAATTTCTTTTTAACCGCGAAAAAGACCATTCGCCGCAAAGTCGAAGAGCAGTGGCTCGCGGTCATGTTGGAATCCCAGCTCAATAAAGACCAAATTCTGGAGATGTATTTAAATGTAATCTATATGGGGCAAAACGGCCCCTATCAGGTGCGCGGTTTTGCCAGCGCCTCGCAATACTACTTTGACAAGTCAATAAATAATTTAAGTTTATCAGAGTGCGCCTTGCTGGCGGCCCTCATCAACAACCCCGGCCGCTATTCGCCCTTCACTCACGAATCACAAGCCTTGGCTCGGCGCGAACTGGTGTTACACAAAATGCAAGACGCGCATATGATCGACACCGGCGAACTGGAAAACGCTAAGGCCATGCATCTGCCGCGCACGCCCGAGGCCGATCGCCGCGCCCACGCACCCTACTTTGTGATGGGCGCGCTGAAAGAATACACCAAATTGGGTTTGCAAACGGAAGAGGGTGCACGACTCTACACCACCCTTGATCCGCAGTTGCAAAACTTGGCCACCGAGGCGATTCAAGCAAAACTCTCTTCCATTGAAGCGCGCATTCGCCATCCGGGCAAGACTCCGCTGCAAGTGGCACTGGTCACTGTCGATTTGCACAGTGCCGAGATCGTCGCCATGGTGGGCGGCCGCGACTTCCGCACCACCCAATTCAATCGCGCGGTCGATAGCCGGAGACAGATTGGCTCGACGGTTAAACCGTTCGTTTACTGGCCAGCGCTGCAAACCCATGACGCCTTAACTCCGGTACTTGATGAACCCTTTGTGTGGAAAACCGGCGGGCAATCGTGGCAGCCGAAAAACTTTGAACGCACTAAAGGCGGCGAAGTCCCCTATTTCTATGCGCTCGCCCACTCGCTCAACATTCCCGCCGCGCGAGTCGGTCAGGAAACTGGGCTCGCGCAAGTGGCCGACACTCTTCGCCGTGCCGGTATAGAAGAAAATATTCCCGAACTCCCGTCCCTCACACTCGGGGCCTTGGAACTCTCGCCGCTCGAAGTGGCACAAGCGTATTCCACCTTGGGCCGCATGGGTGCGGGTGACCGCGTGCACACTTTGGTGCGCGTGGAAGATTTGAAAAGCAATGTCCTTTTTTCGCACCAACCTGAAGCGGGTATTGCGCTCGAGCCAACTCCCACCGCGCAGCTCATCGGCATGATGGAGCAATCTTTGATCGTCGGGACCGCTCGCTCCGCGGGACTCCTGGGGCTCACGGGCGCGCTGGCTGGGAAAACTGGCACGACGAGCGATACCAAAGACGCCTGGTTCGCGGGGTTTGGTCCCCGGCTATTGACCGTAGTGTGGGTGGGTTATGACGACAACGCCGCGATGGGTTTGACCGGCGCTGGCGCGGCGTTACCCATATGGATTGAGTTTACTAAGAGGGCGAAGGAATTATTTGTTGAGGAAGATTTCCATTGGCCGAACGAGGTGGCGGTAAAAGCCGTGAGTCGCGCCGCCGTGATGGATAAGTTTCCAAACTTGAGTGAGCAAGAATTTCCGCAAGCCTTTAATTTGGTGATGAAGAAAGATTGAAAGTGCGGACGGAGATTTCACGATCGTGCTCGACACCTATTTGCGCTACTTTACGCTACTTTACGGTTATGGCACGAAAGAAGACCGAACTCGGCTTCACTGCCCAAAATTGTCATCGCTAACCCCTCCAAATCGCTTATATTCCCCCCGGCCTCGGCATAAAAATTGTAGAATTTATAACCCGAGACTGTGTCCCGGGAGGGCCAATGGCACAAAGACATCTATATATATCGACTTTGCTGGTGACCCTGGTGGCATTTCTGCTGGGTTGTGGTTCGGATAAAAAGACTGGAACGGATACCCGTCGTGGCGGTATTCCGGGCAACAACGCCGGCAAAAACGGCAAGACTCCCACTGGAGGTACAGGTGACCTCAAGAGCCCTACCGCTGCGGATAGGGAACTTAAGAACCACAACGACAGACTGGATGCGATTGAAAAAGCCGAAACCCCTTTGACGACCGGAAACCGTAGCCTCAAAGAGGATTTGGATGCCGGTATCTATGAGCTCGATTCGGTCACTTCGACGTTCCTTTATATGAAAAAATCCGAGACTGTGCGCGCCATGCACAAAAGCGATGTCAAAAAGACCTTCAGCAACGACGGATTTCCCATTTCTTTTCAGCTTCCAGACGTATCCAACGCACAGTCCGAGGGAATCATAACTGGGGCAAGTGATAGCGGTCGAACCTTAGAAATTCCGGTGCGGTTCACGATCGCCACAAAAGGCGTATTGCCGCCAACCAAGGTTCTAATGAGATTGGTCAATCTGCTGAAACCGATCGGCGCTGGCAAAGCGCAGTTAACCGACGAACTCCAGGCTGCGGCATCCAACGAAGCCTCGGTGTGGAATATTTTGACCACCGGTCGTAGCGGTGAAATAGGCAAAGACAAAGGCGACAGGGTTTATGAAGGCAGCGTGGACAACATAAAAATTTACCTGCGTTTGATCAAGGAAACTGATGCGTTGCGGATTTGGGCCCAATTTATCGAAAAAGAAGCCACTGCAAAGGGCGAAAACACGATCACCCAGATTCGCAGTCTCTATTTGAAGTACGCATTTAAGCTAGAGGAAAAGCCGCCAGGAGGTGGCGACGCCGGCCCTGCACTTCCACTTCCTCCACCTCCTCCACCTCCTGAGGGCGGCGGTTAGTTTAGGGCCTGGCAGACACAGGCCCTAGCTTACTGCGCGGTGGCTGAACCAGCCGCCGCCGGAGTAATCAATATATCCACCCGGCGATTCTGTGCGCGACCGAGCTTGGTTTTATTCGAAGCCAGCGGCATCTTAAATCCATAACCGACCGACTCCACCGTATCCTGCTCGATCCCGTTGTGCGCCAAATACTGCGCCACTGCCTCGGCGCGCTTCTGCGAGAGTTCCAAATTCGCTTGCGGCGACCCAACAGAATCCGTATGACCTTGCACCACCACTTGCGTTGGGTTGAGGCTCGAGGCCACGGTTCGTACTTTGGCTAAGAGTTCGGCGGCGGTTGCAGGTAGATCCACCCTACCGTTGGAGAACTGAAGGGCTTTTAGGCGTATCAATAATTTATCGCCTTTGCGCGAGACATCCGCCTCGTTGTTGGAGAATTGCTTACGGCCTTCTTCAAGCGCTTGATCGAGGCTCAAGACTTCACTCGCCTGGGCAAGCTTGCGATCTTTATCGGCCAGTGCCTCGTCTTTGCTGCCAATCACTCGGTCCTTAGCGGAAGCCTCCTGGCTGGCACTCTCGAGCTTCTCATTTAAACCTGCAATCTTTTTGTTTTGCGCCACGATACTGATCGCCGTGTCTTCACTCACGACCTCGCCTCCAGGACGTTTGCTAGCGGCCAGCACCGCGGCTAAATATGCCGCTTGATTTTTGGCCTGTTCAACGGCGGTGTGAAAATCACCTTCGTTGTTGCGATTGGCGGCGATAAAATTTTCAGCGTTGGTGAGAGCGTTTTCGGCCTTGTTCAAAGTCATGGGCGTATTTTTAGGAGCGCCATTGTTGCGTGCCTGAGCCACTGCCGCCCGCGCTCCGCCGAGTTGCGCCGCCTGCACAGCTCTAAGTTCTAAATTAAGATAACGTTTTTGCAGATCTGCGAATTCCACGGGGTTAATCATTTCGCGGTTTACTTGGCTGCGAAAATCATCGTCGATGCGGCCGAGCATGGTTTGTTCACGCGGGTAGTTCCTGGCGCCGGCGTTGAGTGCGGCAGTTCGTGCATCGAGAATCCCTTGCACCTGAGCTTGATGAGTCTCCGCGATTTGTTTAGCGGCGTTCAAATGTCCGCGCGCGATCGCCAGCGAATCGATCAAACGCTCTTGGTTGGCGCTATTTTTCATTAGTGTTTTGGTTTGCTCGCGGCCGTTCTGGGCTGCGGTGAATTCTTTTGCCGCAAGAATGTCGTATTGATTTTGGTAACCAGCTTGAATGTCACTTTCGAGGCTTGCCATTTCCTCATTCGGATTGGCGTTGGCTGCGATTTCGGCCTTCTTGGGACTGGAACTGCACCCTAAAGTGACAACCGATCCGCCGATGGCCGCCATCATAATAGCGGTCAGGGTTGAGATCGGAAGACTTACGTGTTTGCTGAACATTTTTTCTCCTAAGGTTATTGCATATTACATTTAAAAGATGGCGATTGCTGATTTTCGGGCCAGCAACCGCCATCGAGCGCAGCAGGCTAGGACTTCTTGACCTGGAGAGGATTGTCCTTGGGCTCATCCGACTTTTTCACGTTCGGATTTTCGCTATTCTGTCTTTGGTCAGAATTCCGGTCTGTGCGATCCGTGCGCTCCTGACCAAATTTTTGCGACTCAGACTTGTTTCCCGGCATTTGTTTGCTGCTGCTATTATTTTTTGGCGTATCCATGTTTATGTCTCCTTTATTATTGAACCCATTCATAACAGTAGATAAAGCAATAATCCGACCAGGCTGAGCCAATCATATTATCCCCCGTCATTTTGAACCTTTAGAACAGAATTCAGACTTCGCGGATAGGCAGGTAACGATTCTTATTGCCTCAATCGAGGCAATTCTACCCTTTTGAGTGAGGCAAGCGGTCTTGCCTTTGAAACCAGTGGAAGCGGATTAGACGCCCTTGAAATAATTATAGCATCCGCCTGGAATGTTGGCAGACTGGTGTCACTCTGACACTGTAGGTTTGAGCTGAAGAGGACCCCTGTGGCAGCCCTTTTGCTTAGGTGGGTTGTAGGGTACTTCAAGCTCAAGGAGAAGAGCGATGGCTGTCAACTGGATTGAAGGTTGGCTCAAGAACACATGGGTCAATCACACGCTCAAGTTTGCTTTTGCAGTCTTGATCACTGTGTTGCTCGCGCCGTTTCGCTTCGATGGCCTTGAGTACATTGCCTATGACCTACGTATGCAGTTCAGTCCCCGCCCGGCCACTTCTGGGGAAATCGTTCTGGTCCCCATCGAATTTGAAACCCTCAAGAAATTAAAGCGCGATCCAGAGGCACTGGATTGGTCGCTGGTTTTGCAAAAAATTGGGCAGGCCCAACCGGCGCAAGTGGTTTCGTTTGTGAATCCCTCGCAGATTCAGGGCTCCTACGATGATCTTTCCTTTTTAGCGGATATTGCCAGTCGTCTGCCCTTTCAATATGCCGAAGATGATCTGCCCAAAGTCGGCGCCACCCACCTCGATCCGTTGGCGCCACCGTTTGACAATATGTTAGTATTGCCCGCACCGAAAGCTCCCGATCGCGGCATGCTGGCAAAAGACGGAGTCACTCGGCGCTTAATCTTGGCTTATGAGAATCGCTTCACCATGCACGCGCGGCTAGCGGAATCATTCAATCACATTCATCATATCGACGGCTATTCGGGAGCGTACTCTTTGCTAGATTCCACGCAAATGCAGATCCGTTACCGCGATAAGGGCGTTTATCCGACGCTTAAGTTTGTCGATGCGCTGGAAAAATCCCTCGATCCCGAACGTCTGCGCGGCAAAATCGTGCTGATCGGGCGCGATACCATGGAGGCCGGTGCCGATTACGGCACGACTCCGCTTTCTAAGAATCTACTGGCTTTGAGCCAACTCGAGATCAATGCGAACATTTTAGACACTTTGATTCGCAACGAGGCGCCGCGCTTTTCGCCGGAGTGGGTGAAGCTGCTGTTCACGTTCCTGATCGCGCTTTTGACTATATATATTGTGTTGGGAGTGCGGCCGGCTAAAGGTCTATTTATGTTGGCCAGCGCCCTAATTGTGTACTTAGGCGTTTCGCTGCTGGTGTTTGCGAATTTCCGCTGGATGGTGCCGGTGGCGCATCCGCTGGTCGCGGTCTTTATATGTTACTACTTTGTCATTCCCTATCGCTTGATTATCGAAAACCGCCGCAGCTGGGAGTACTATCAAAAGAATCGTCTGCTGGTTCAAGTCGAGGAACTCAAGAGCAATTTTATGCGCATGATGTCCCACGATTTGAAAACGCCGCTGGCGCGCATTCAGGGCATGGCCGAGGTGCTACGTAAGGAGCATGGCAACCTAACTGAGACTCAGGCGCTGGCGCTCGAAACCATTTTGGAGTCGAGTGAAGAGCTGATGGAATTTATCAGTTCGATTCTTTCGTTGTCGCGGATCGCCAGCAAGGAGATGAAGCTGCAGCTGCGTAGTCGAGATGTGAACCAAGTGTTGCGCAATGTGGTGCGCCGCTGTGAACACTTAGCGGCGCGTAAGAATATTTCCATTGTGGTTGAGCTCGAACCCTTGTTTAGTATCCGGGTTGATGAAGACTTGCTGAAGACGGTGTTTACCAATCTCTTGGAAAATGCCATTAAGTATTCGAACGAGAACTCAAAGGTTTTAGTGACGTCCGACGAGATCAACAATGAGCTGGTGGTGCAAATCGCCGATCAAGGCCGCGGCATTGCACGCGAAGAATTGACCCAGATTTTTGACCGTTTCTACCGGGCCCGTAATTCGCGCGGCGATACACCGGGCAATGGCTTGGGCCTTTACTTAGTGAAGTACTTCGTGGAACTGCACAACGGCCGCGTGGATGTTGAAAGCGAAATCAATAAAGGCTCGACGTTTAGCGTGCGCCTGCCCATGAACTTGGATTTAGAACCCGAATCACCGCCCGAACACTCAGGAGGCCTCTATGTTTAAAGTGCTCGTATGTGACGATGACGCTGGCTTGCGTCTCTCGGTGCAAGCCGCACTCTCCGCCACCGGACGCTTTGAGGTCGATGAAGCTTTCGACGGCATCAATGCCATCGAGAAGATCAAAAGCAAGACCTACAACATCGTTTTGCTCGACGTGGATATGCCTCGAATGACGGGCCTTGATGCCTTAAAGGTGATTAAGGAGCATGATCCTTCAATCATTGTTTTGATTTTAACCGCCTACGCCAATATTGATGACGCCGTTCGCGCCGTCAAAGAAGGCGCTTTCAATTATGTTTCAAAGCCCATTAAGAGTGAAGACCTGGTGGCCATGGTCGATCGCGCCATCAACGCGTACAGTTTGATTTCGCAGGCGTCGGTTTCGTTTGCGATGCAAGTTGAACCTGGTCGCGAAATTATCGGCCACACTTCGCGGATGAAGAAAGTTTTTAACGTCATCATGCGCTTAAGCAAAGTTGACACTCCGGTTTTGATTCGCGGCGCTTCGGGTACTGGTAAAGAATTAGTGGCGCGCGCGATTCATTCCAACTCGTCGTTTAAGGACGGCAAGTTCGTCGCGATCAATTGTTCGGCGATTCCTGAAAATCTTTTTGAGAGCGAACTCTTTGGTCATGAAAAAGGTGCGTTCACCGGCGCCGATCAACGCAAAATCGGAAAATTTCAGTATGCCGAAGGTGGCACGCTGTTTTTGGATGAGATTGGCGACTTGCCTTTGCTGATGCAGGTGAAACTACTGCGGGTGCTGCAGGAAAAGGCATTTACTCCGGTCGGCGCCAATCGCGAAATTGATTCCAATGTGCGCATTATCGCCGCCACCAACCGCGCCCTTGAGGACATGAACAAGAGGGGCGATTTCCGCGAAGATCTCTATTACCGCCTCAATGTGATGCCGATCTTTTTACCGTCGCTATCCGAGCGCCGCGCGGATATTCACAATCTAGTCAATTTGTTTATTCAAAAGTTCAATCGCGCGCAGAGTAAAAAAATCATCGGCGTGACCAATGAAGCCCTCGGCGTTCTCAAAAAATATGATTGGCCCGGAAACATCCGAGAGCTTGAAAATATCATCGAGCACGCCTTTATTCTGGAAGAGTCCAATATGCTCCAGGTCAGTTCGCTGCCCGAGTCGATTCTTTTGGCCACTGGCACCGAGTTGTCGGCGGCACAGTTGAAAATTCGTGAGGACTTGATCGCTCAAGGCGAAGACGCTGGTCTCTTTGCCGAAGAGACCGACGATGAGGTTTCGCAGCCGCTGATCGCGGCCGATGAGGTGGCGCGACCGAGCGGAGGCTCGGTAGAAATTTTGGATTTCAATAAACATAAAGAGGCTTTTGAACGCGAGTTTATCATTAAAGCGCTGAAAATGTTTAAGGGCCGTATTAATCAAACCGCACTGCACGCGAATATTCCGAAGAAGACATTGCTGCGTAAGATTGAGAAGTACGGCATCAACGCGCGTGACTATTCGGAATAAGTCACTCCTCTAACAGCACGGCCCCCGAACTGAGGCCTGTTGACCTGTGGATAACTATGTTGATATGTTGTGGAGCCAACCGGGGGTTTTGCGTCCGTCAAAGAAATTCATGTGGCGCACAGTGAGAATAAAAAATTCGCTGAAAAAGTGTTGAAGTCCGGGCCAACCCTCCTTACGCTTTTTTTCTCATGGCACTAATTACCGGTTTACCTCCACAAGCATACACGCGCGACACTCTGGTGAAAGCGATCGAATGGCTTTCACAGCAGGCGCCGGGCGTGAGAGAGCGCGCGACCTCCGCCGATCTGATCGTCAGTCACTATTTGCAAGCGTGCAGACGTACAGCCGCGCAAATGGAAACTCCGGTTAGCGGCGAAACCTTCAAGTCGGATCTTAAGCATCTTGCCGAAGATCTTAAACAGTTTGAAGAGCCCATTGCCCCCCCACCGCATGGTCGCGCGTCCTCTCACTCTCACATGTATGAAAAAATCCGCATTGCGCCGCCACCGCCAGTGTTTCATCCGAGCGAACCTTTGTTTGAACCCGCGCCACCGCCGCGCGATACCGCTCAGAAACCGACGACCTGGCCGGTCGATGCGCGCTCTTTGAGCGCGGCCCGTGAGCTGCAACAGCGTTTAAATTTAAGCTCGCACAGCGAGGCACTGCGCCTGCTGGTGCAATTGGGCGCGGAGCGGGCCCGGGCGCTGTTTCCCTAAGGGCCTTGACACCGCCCTCCCCCTGGGGAATTGTGGCGGAATATATGTCAACCTCACCTTATCCAGTCCAACTTCCCATGACGGATTTTCCGATGAAAGCGGGATTGGCGCAAACCGAGCCGGCCCGTATCGCCCTTTGGCAAACCACTGAGCTTTATAAAAAAATCATGCAACGTCCCTCCCCCAAGGGCCGTTTTGTGATGCCCGATGGCCCGCCTTACGCCAATGGTTTTATCCACGTCGGGACCGCACTCAATAAGGTGCTCAAGGATATCGTCATAAAATATAAAAACATGGCGGGCTTTCACGCGGCCTTTGTGCCTGGATGGGATTGCCATGGACTTCCGATTGAATTGAATATCACCAAAAAACTGGGCGCCAAACGTAAAGAGATGACCGATGCACAGGTGCGGGATCTGTGCCGCAAAGAAGCTTTGAGCTGGGTCGACAAGCAGCGCCTGCAGTTCGAGCGCCTCGGTGTGCTCGCCGATTGGCACAATCCGTGGCTGACACTGCATGCGGCATACGAAGCCGATGAGATTCGCGTGCTCGCCAAAGTGCTCGACAATGGTGTTCTTTATCGCGGCGAGAAACCTGTTTACTGGTGCCCAGCCTTACAAACGGCGCTCGCTGCCGCGGAAATCGAGTACCGCACACACAAGAGTCTCGCGGTGTTCGTGAAATTCCCGGCGCTAGAAAAATTCACTGAGCTCAAACTTCCCGCTAAACCGATTTCGTTTTTAATCTGGACCACTACTCCCTGGACATTGCCGGCGAATGTGGCGATCGCGCTGAACGCACAACTCGAGTATGGATTTTACGATACCGGCTCTGAAATTTTGATTTTGGCGCGAGACCTAAAGGATTCCGTCGAAAAAGAAACGGGTCTGACGCTCAAAGAACTCGCGCACCAACAAGGTTCTACTATGGACCGCATGAAGGCCAAGCATCCGTTTTTGGCGCGCGAATCTTTGGTGGTGCTAGGCGAGCATGTGACCTTGGAGGCGGGAAGCGGCGTGGTGCACACGGCGCCTGGCCATGGTCTTGAAGATTATGTGGTGGGATTAAAATATAAACTACCCGTGTTGAGTCCCGTGGACGAGGCCGGCCGCTTTACCGCGGAAGTGCCGGATTACACCGGGCAAACGATTTGGGTGGCAAACCCAAAGATTGTCGAGCAGCTGAAAGCTCTGGGTATGTTGATGCACGTGAAGGAATTCGAGCACCAGTACGCGCACAATCCGCGCACCAAAACCCCGCTGATCTTTCGTGCGACTCCGCAGTGGTTTATACGCATGGATGACGAAAAATTTCCGGTGCGACAAATGAGTTTGAATGCAGCCGAAAAAGACGTCGCGTATTTTCCCAAGTGGGGCGCGCAGCGCTTGCAGTCCATGATCGCCAATTCTCCCGACTGGTGTTTAAGTCGCCAGCGCATATGGGGCGTGCCGATTCCGGTTTACTATTGTGCTAAGTGCAGCGAACCCCTGGCCAAAAGCGAAGTCATGAATCGCCTAGCGGATGTGATGGAAAGTTCAGGTGAAGGCCTCGAAGTTTATCATCGTCAGTCTCCGGATCTGTTTACCAAGGGCCACACTTGCAAATGCGGTCATGGGCATTTTGTTCAGGGCAAAGATATTTTGGACGTGTGGTTTGATTCGGGTGTGTGCCATACGGCCGTGCAAAAGCGCCATCCGGATTTGGCTATGCCCGCCGATATTTATTTGGAAGGCAGCGATCAACATCGCGGCTGGTTCCAAACCAGTTTGGTATCGGCCATGGCCAGTGAAGGCAAAGCTCCGTTCAAAGCGCTTATTACCCATAATTTTGTGAACGATGCTCAAGGGTACAAGATGTCCAAGAGTGTCGGCAATACTGTCGATCCCGAAGAGATCGTCAAAGAGAGTGGCGCCGAGATTTTGCGCCTGTGGGTTTCGCATGAAGATTACGGTCAGGATTTGACCATTAGTAAAGAAATGATCGCGCGCATGGCGGACACTTATCGCCGCTTTCGCAACACCATCCGTTTTTTACTCGGCAACCTCAATGATTTCACTCCGGGCCGCGACCACGTGGCGCTCAAGGATTTGACTCCGCTCGATCGCTGGGCTTTGAATCAGCTGCATCAACTGATTGAAAAGTGCACCGTGGCTTATGACAGTTTTGAATTCTACAAAGTCTATCATGGGCTCAATAGCTTTTTTGCCCACGAGCTTTCGGCCACTTATTTGGATATACTTAAAGATCGGCTCTACACCGGTAAAATCGCGGGTTCCAAACGCCGGGGCGCACAGACCGTGCTGTTTGAAATCACCAAGGCTTTGGCCGGGATCATGGCGCCAATCGCTTCCTTTTTGGCCGAAGAAACCTACGGCTATTTACCTGGTGAGAAAAAGGAATCGATCTTTTTGACTGAATTTCCGACGGCTCAGTCCGAGTGGCGCAACCAAGATATCGAGCGTGACTTCACCGAGTTGCTCACGGTGCGAGCGGCCGTGAGTAAGGAATTAGAAGAATTGCGGCGGCAAAAAACCATTGGTTCGAGCTTAGATAGCCATGTGCGCATCTCAGCCCCCCCCGCGCAACGAAAA
>JANXMF010000007.1 GCA_025354795.1 Pseudobdellovibrionaceae bacterium | reverse complement strand
CAAGGCGATGGGCATGACCGACGGCATGGTTAAGATTTTAGCCGATGCCGCAAGCGATCGCATCCTTGGCGTGCATATTCTTGGTCCCCGCGCTTCGGACATGCTCGCGGAAGCTGTGGTGGCGATGGAATTTGCGGGCAGCAGTGAAGATTTGGCGCGCTCGTTTCATGCGCATCCGACGTTATCTGAGGTGATGCGTGAAGCGGCGCTAGCGGTGGACAAACGCGCGCGGCAGGCTTAAACCGGTCTATGTATGCAAAATTTCCAATCGCTTGTGTTAAATCTGAAAATGCACCCGCGAGCCGGCGCTAATCGTTCCATCGCCGACATGGGCATAGTAAAATCCAAACATCACGCCCTTTTCCTGGCGGCGATAGGTAGACAAAGTCTTCAGAGGCTCTTCACCCACCTCGCCAGTCAAAGGATGAACCGTAGTGATTTTACAGCGCGAGCAAGGCTTGATTGATTTGAATTCCACGCCGCCCACTTTGAATCCCGACCAAGCATCTTCCGCGTGAGCGGGCACGCCGTCAATCACAATATTGGGACGAAAGCGAGTCATGGACAAGGTCACCCCAGCCTTTTTCTCTAACTCTTGCAGTGCGGCCTTAGTAATCACCAGCAGCGGCTGTTGGTCGACAAAGCGCACCCAACGCTCGGGCACATCGGCGTTGAACTCGCGCCGCGCTTCAGGGCTCATGCGCACCAAACGTAATTTTTGTTTCGCGACGTCGCTCACCCACTCTGAAACTTCCGAGCTCACTTCATGGGCCGGCACTTCCTTTTTCCAAATCGTGACTTGGCATTCGGGTCCTTCGTGTTCCTCTAAACCAAAATCGATGCCCTCCATATCCTTATGCGAAAGCTCAAGCGCCGATTCGGCAAACATTTGCACGCCGATAGTGGCAAGTTTGGGGAGCTGGCGCTGGGTGATGAAATGGTTTTTTTCATCAACCAGCATCCATTGGCGATCCCACATCGGACCGCTGGCATTCATGGTGAGTTCTTCAACGCGCAGGCCGCGCAGACTCTTGACCGGATAAAAATAAAGTTGATCAACTCGCGCATCAGTGGTTACCATCGATCCCTATCGCTTTCCGCACAGTTTGCATATAGGCCACGGATTTCGCGCGGGCCTTTTGCGCGCCTTGCTTGAGCAAGGTGTCCAAATATCCAGGGTCCGCGAGCAAGCGTTTGTACTGTGCACGCGGCGCAGTTAAATGCGCATCCATTAATTGAAAAAGTTCTTCCTTGACGCTGCCCCAGCTCACTCCGCGCGCAAAGGTTTCTCGCATCGCCTCGACCTGATCTGGGGAACCAAAACATTCATAGAGCTCAAATAAGATACTGCCCTCGACAGCCTTGGGCGCTTCGGGCGGCAGCGAATCGGATTTGATGCGCGCCACTAATTTCTTAAGCCGGGCGGGTTCTTCAAATATCGGAATGACATTGTCGTAGGACTTACTCATCTTGCGCCCATCGAGCCCAGGTACATTTTTACCCATCTTTTGCATGACATAGTTGGGCAGCTTCATCACGTTGCCATATTGGCGATTGAACTTCTGCGCGATATCCCGCGCGATTTCCAAGTGCTGAATCTGATCTTCACCCACAGGAACCCTATCGGCGCTGAAAATCAAAATATCGGCGGCCATCAAAATCGGGTAGTTGTAGAGCCCCATGTTTACGCCAAAATCCAAATCGTCTTTACCGGCCAGCTCATTTTCCTGAATCTTAGCCTTGTAGGCATGGGCCCGGTTCATCAAACCTTTGGGCGTGAAACACGACAAAATCCAATTTAGCTCCATGATCTCAGGAATATCCGACTGACGGTAGAGAACGGTTTTCTCTGGATTCAGTCCACAGGCCAACCAAGTCGCCGTCAACTCGCGGGTCATCTGCAGCAGTTTGCCGGGTTCGTGCACACCAATCAGGGCGTGATAGTCTGCGACAAAAAACCAAGTTTCGGTTTGCGGCTCATTACTCAAGGCCAGAGCCGGACGAATGGCCCCAAGATAGTTTCCAAGGTGGGACTGTCCAGTCGGTTTAACTCCGGTCAAAACGGTAGTTTTGGTATTCGGTTTCGGCGCATTTTCATCCATTTCGACTGAGAATAATCGAGAGCGGTCCTTCAGGCAATGACTAACCTTTGGTCCAGTTGTGTTCGTTCGCCACCTCAGTAAAATTAAAGCATGACGAGGAAAATTTGATGAAACATCACCTGCTACTTTTGATCGTGGCTCTTTTCAGCCTCAACGCATTCGCCAAAGACCGCAGAGCCCCGTGCCACACGCTCAGCCGGCAGCTGACCATGATCAAAAATTGCTATAGCGGCGACATGGCCAAAGCCCAAGAAAGCGGCGCGCTGTTTTTTAGCGCCTCCCCTGCCTATGAGGGCCGCAGCTATTGTTACAATTCCCTCGTCATGGTGGAACATCAGATGGGTGAGGCTCTGGTGCGACTGCATGTGCTCAAGGACAGCAAGGATGGACACTTTCATTCGTTCAGCTACAACGTGGCGCCCGAGGAATTGTTGAAAATGCGCCTTGAAAATCCGCCCGTGGCGCTCAAGGGACTCAAGGGCGAATGCTTTAGCGCCAACGAGGACAAGGAAATCTGCAAAGGCGGACTGCTGCATGCGATCGGATTTTCCGACGTCAACCTACCGATGGTGGTGGCGCTCACTAAGACCAAGCACGGGCAGTTTACCCTTGGGCAACTGATCACCGACCCGAAGAGCCTGTCGGGACTTAAACCCAAGGAACTGGTGCTCGCGGGCGAACAGGATGTCACTAAGGTCACCCATAAAATCGTGCAAGACATTCGCCGCAAACTGGTGACAGCCGCGCAGGCCAAAATGGTGAGCATGCAAAATCCCGACATGACCGCGAAAAAAATGGGCGTGAGTTCCGAGCAGTTTCGTTTTTGTTCGATGGCCATGGAAGGATTCTTGAAAGAGAGTAAGCTGCCCGACCCATTTTCGCCCAACGAGAAAATGACTTTAGCCACGCTGACTAATTACATGAACAACGAGGTCATCAACCCGCGCGCGCCAGCACGCCTCCCCGCTACGACCGCCGCCGTCAAAGGCAAAACAAAATAGTTTTAATTTAGAGCCAGACTCGGTTTCACTTCCCAGCGCAAAAACAGCAAAGACGAAAAGCCCTGCACTTTGAGGGTCGAAGAAAAGACTCCGGCCCCGAGCCCGGCGGAGAAGCCGCCCAGAGCGTAGCGCACGAGTGCGAACGGAAAACGTGAAATGCCGTGCGTGTCGCTTTGGGTGTAAACAACCGCGCCCAAAACCGTCCAGTTGGCGCCGGTGTGCACGCCGAGCGAACCGCGGTAAACAGTTTGCGAATCACCGCTGGCCGCAAGTGCGAGACCTGCGGTCGGTTCAATAAATGCACCTAAGCTCCCGGCGCGCTCTGTCCAGCGTTCGCGGCGGACCCGGCCCTGAAGAAATACCGGCCCAGCGCCCAGCGTGAGCTCGCCTTGCGCGTAGGTGCGGGAGTAGCGGCCCCGGCAGTCGAAGTTCAGGCAGTCATAAGCGCTGTAGTTCTGATCATTTTCAATGCCCTCACCGCCCGCGCGCAAACCTAAAATGGACAGAGGATATAGATCAAGCGCGAAGCCCAAAGTGTTGTAAGTGCCCGCCGATGAGGCGTCGAAATGCGGGCGCAGGTACCCATACCAAGGTGAACCAGCGGCATTCACTCCCCATAACAAAAAGTCATATCCGGCATCAAACTCAATGACTCCACTGAGGGGATAAGTTCGAAATGTCGAACCGAGCGCCAAATCAAAATCGGCTCGGCACTGCATAGTGAATACAAGCGTGAAAATGACAATTGGCGCGCACGCGAAACCGAAAACGTCACCACGCGCAGGAGCTATGAAATTACTGCAAGAAATCAGAGTTTTAAGGCGTACTGAAAAATTTTCCAAATGGACGCTCCTTTCACTTGCATTGCACCCCAGGCACGTACAAATTTCAAATGCAAAGGTACCTGAATTTTTTGTAAAGGCGAGTTGTAAAAAATACTAGCGCGATCTCTCGGTACACGACTTGCTTCTTAGTTCAGCACGAGGCAAGACGCCTCGCGATCGTACCCAACCCAACACCGGCGAATCCAGGACGGATTCACGGACCTCCTGTCCGCTCGCCTTCTTGAAAGGGAAGGCGGGCGTCTCTTTAACCACCCACTTTCATCTGCCTTATGACCCCCGCCCAACGGGGAGATAAGGCAGATCTCTCCTTTGCAAGCGACCAATGGCACGCACGATGTCGGCATGGGCTGTGGCGGACCTCTCAGGAGGAGCCGTTCCCCAAGACTAGTGGACCCTCGATCAATCCAAAAGATTTGTGAACAATTCGCAAGTGCGAACGGCTCTCACATAATATATCGGACGACCGAGCCTGGACCTTAGCCGAGGTGATCCGTTTTGAAGCGGTGCTTGAATTTTTGTTGGGGTTGGCATGGCGCCGGAGGCCGCGGCCTGCATTTCTGGCGAGGTATGCTCGAGCATCTTGATCCATTTTCATCGGCTCACTATTTTAAGGACTGGGCGAGGCTCCGGGCTGGATGCGCGTACGATTTTAGGGCGATTGCTCAGAGGCGTAAACACTGCGAAATTGATCCAGGTTCTAGTCATTGTCAGGTCAAAGCTAAATTCCCAATTCCCCAGTGGTTTCATCTCTGTTCCCACTCTGAGAGACCAAACTATAGACATGCTCGTGAGTGAGACGCGGCCAAATCATTTGAATGCACTCGTCGCTGCCTCAAAAGCGATCAGAGCTATGGAATAGATGTTGCTCAATCTAATTATGTAGTCATTTTTCTGGGGGAAAATTTCATGCACTCATCGACTCAAAACAAAACGTTTCAACTTCTCTTCCATGCGCCGCTTGCGTTTGCGGTCATTGCGTTTTACACGGGATGCGGCTCGGGCTTTCAAGCTGCGCCGGTTGGTAGTGGATCACGGTCACAAGCGAGTTCAGTGATCTCACCGGCGCCAGCGCCGACACCGCACCCGGATCCAACACCGCACCCCGCTCCGGCGCCGACACCAGTCCCCACGCCAAATCCAGCGCCCGGCAGCTCACCACCATCGATGACCAAGCAAATGCCGGACCCAACAACGACGGGAAGGAAACTTCAAGTTTGTAAATCGGGTTGTCCCTACAATACTTTGGCCGGCGCAGTCTCAGCTGCGGTTAACGGTGACACTATTGAAGTTCAGTATGGCGATTACCCGGAATGTGTATGGGTGACCCCAAGTAACTTGGTCATTCGCGGTATACCCGATGCGAGTGGCAATCGGCCCCATTTCCACGGCGTTACCTGTGGTCAAAAGGGCATATTGGTCATCGAAGGCACAAATACTTTGATCGAAGGTCTTGAGTTGAGTGATGTGCGCGATGGATCAGGCGGAGCCGATCTGAATTGGGCTGGAATACGCTTTGATGCTGGCGCCGTTAATCTCAAAATCAGAAATTGCTATATTCACGACAACGACAATGGAATTTTGGGTAACAATAACGCCTTGAACGGGTCTGATAATATTGTTCAGGTTGAAAACTCATTATTTGTTGGTAACGGTCGCGACGGCCATGCTCACGGAATGTACATTGGCACTGGGATCACCTCATTTAACTTATTTAATTCTGTCGTGCGCTCGAACAACAATGACGGACATTTGGTAAAATCCCGCGCGCAAAGCGGTACAATAGCCTGCAATACCCTTGCTGGTCTCGATGGTACTTACAGTCACGGTATCAATCTTCCGCTGGGAGGAACCTACTATATCCGCAGTAACGTGCTGGAGCAGGGCCGCAATGTCATTAACTCCAACAATTACTTCATCCGCTACGGCGAGGATGGGGCGGTCAATCCTCCGCATAAATTACAGGTAAATGATAATTATTTTGTTAACGACTTTAGTGCCGCGGGCCGCATTACCTTGACCGTAAGCGCAGACACCTCGGGGTGGCAAAATAATAAATTTGTCGGTACGGGCGGCATGATGACGCTGGAAAACACCGCGACTTGGGATGCAAGCGCCGCCTCCTCATTCACCAATTTTGCCGACCGTGCCAGTGCTGGTTTACCCGCCTATAGTCCCAGTATCACGAGCTTGCCAACGATTCCCTGCAATTAGGTCCGCGCTGGAGAGCGGTTGCCGCGAAATAACGAAGCGGCAATCGCGCCACCCAATAAGACCACGATCACCAAAAAGGAATAGTGGGTGGGGACCGGAAAGATTTCCGCTAAACACATTTTCACGCCGATAAAGACCAGCACGCCGGCCAAGCCAAAGTGCAAGTAAGTAAACGACGACATCATTCCCGCTAGTGCAAAATACAGCGAACGCAAACCGAGAATGGCAAACACGTTCGACGTATAAACTATAAATGAATCCCTGGTGATCGAAAGAATCGCGGGAATCGAATCGGCCGCAAACACCAAATCGGTGGCCTCCACGATCAGAAGCACAAGTAACAAGGGTGTTCCTAGCCACCGGCCGCTGCTGCGCACGAAAAAGCGACTGCCATGATAGCTATCGGTAAAGCCAAGCCACCTCTTGGCGGTCTGAATCAGCCAGTGGGACCTTGGATCCGCCTCTCTTTTTTCGACCGCCACCAGCTTGATGCCGGTTAAAATCAGAAAAGCGCCAAAACCGTAAAGCAACCAATGAAATTTCTGAATCAGGGCGATGCCTGCGAAAATAAAGATCGCTCGCATCGCCAGCGCGCCAAGAATTCCCCAGAACAGCACGCGATGTTGCTGGTGGACAGGGGTGGCGAAGGCCGAGAACAGGCTCAAAAACACAAACAGATTGTCGATACTCAATGACCACTCGACTACATAACCGGTCAAAAACGCCAGCGCGGGCTCATGGCCTTGATAAACCCAAACCCCACCGGCAAAAATCGCAGCCAGCGCCACCCACACCGCGCTAGTCAACAGGGCTTCTTTGAATCTGACCTCACGGGCCTGCCGATGAAATACGCCGAGGTCCACGGCTAGCGCGACCGCAACAAAAACGTGAAATCCGATCCATGGCCCATAAATACTTAGCACCGCAAGGGTCTCCGTGCCTAAGACTCTATCTGCGGATGTGGACTGGCGTCAGCACAAAAAGATTTGCAAACGCGCGCTACAATGGAATCATGAATGTGTAATGGGGAAACTTTTGCTCTTGCTATTTTTTTTGACGAGTGCGAATGCCGAGGCGCCAGAAAATGTCGCCAACGCTTTGATCAAAGCCATTTTCTATGAAAACACCCCCCAGATTCATGACCTGTTCCAGCGCTACCCCGCACTCAAGAACTGGAACAGCGGCGAACCCGTCTTTCATCCGTTGATGTACTACGCCACTCTAATGCAAAGCCCGAAGGTCATCGCCCTGTTGGTCGAGGAAGGCGTAGCCCTTGATGCCGCCAACGCGGTCGGAGTGACCGCACTGCATTTGGCGGCCTATCATGATGCCACGGAACTGTGCATCGCTCTGCTCAAGGCCGGCGCTCGGCGAACACCCACCAATAAACTCGGGCAGACCGCTGCGGAGGTAGCCCGCGTTCGAGGTGCGAGCGGGTGTTTGCGGGAATTGCAGCAATGATCCGCTGGATCGTGTGCGGGGCTTTAGCCCTACTGATCTTGAGCGACGGCTGGAATTTTTTTCGCCTGAGCCACGAATATTGCCTGAATCGCGATGAAATTCTCGAACCGCGGCCCATGAGCCATTGCGGAATGGACATGGATCAATATGTCGACCTTTCCAATAGCCTGATGCAAGGCCACGGCTTTGCGGCCAAGTTCGTGACCAGTGCTTATGGCCTTTTCGGCGATGCCGATTTTTACATTCCCGAGACCAATCGCATGCCGGGTTACCCGCTGCTACTCAGCGCTTTGCGCACCATCAATCCCGCGCGGCGAACGCTTCTATATTTTAATTTACTTTGCTATTTCGTCATCACTGCGGGCGCGGGATTTTTCACTTGGCGCTTTTTGGGCGGCGTGCCGGGATTGGTGACCGCGCTGTGGCTGCTCAATAACGATCAACTGCGGCATTGGACCTTGGGCGGAAGTAGTGACATCGTAGCCACCGCGGCGCTAGTGATTTTTGTCTGCGCGCTCTTCATGCGACGCGAGAGTTGGTCTAGTCTTTTTCTTTGCTTCGCCGCGAGTGTAGCCGGCACGTTCATGCGCTCCAATACCTTCTTGCTGTTCATACCATTGCTGCTCACTACGCTTGTTTTGCAACGGCGTCCGCGCTTAATGATCCCCTTACTCGGACTCATCTTTTGCCTCGGCGCTTGGTGCGGACGCAATTATTTAGTGAGCGGAAGGCCCACGCTTTCAACTATGTCGGGGCACCAACTGTTTTTGCAATATCCCATGTCTGATCTCGACAGTGACGAGGCTCAGTGGGACCTATGGTACTCAGGACCGTCGTTTGATTCCGTGCGGGCGGTGAAGGCCGGGGAAAATGTGAACCACGCGTGGGCGCGAATCGATGCGCACTCAGGAGACCTAGCGCGCCAGTGGCTGTGGCATCATCCGCTTGCGGCACTTCAGGTCTTCAGCATCGGCTGGGTTAAATTTTTCAGCTTTCGCACCGAGGGCTGGATGAAAACCCCCATGGATTTCTTTTCCGCCGAGACGGCGGCCGTGTTTTACACTTTGTTGTTGCTGAGCACTTTGGTGATGGCCGTCCACCTTTATCTCACCACGGACGCTGACGAGAAAAGCCAAGCCGCGAGCGCGGTAGCGTTGAATGTAGCCACGCTGACCTTTTTGCTGGTCAGTGCCTTCTGGCATGGGGACTGGATCGGCGTGCGCGGCAGTATGGAAGTGCTGCCTTGTCTGTTCTTTTTTTCCTTCTACGCCCTCCGTATTTTCAAAAAATCGATTGCCCGCCATACTGACTCAAGTGTCGCTACAGATAAAAATCAAGGGTGTGATTGAAAAGCCCAATCCGCACTCCCAACTGGCGTAGAGTTTGACTGAACTTGCGGGCGTAGAAGCCGACAAGATTTTGCGTGCGGACGTCGTTTGCCATTTGGTTGAGGAGATTCACCCAATTGAGTGCCATTCCACGGCACCCATTTTTTCATATCTACACAAATCCGATCACTCCACACCTAAATTCAGTCACTTACAAAGGGCACCCAGTTTGCTCAATGTGGCCGTAGGTGTCCTGAACTCGAGAACAATATCGAAGGAGTTGATATGTTACAATTTGGAGCTTGCCCCCGC
The DNA here is from genome assembly GCA_025354795.1 of Pseudobdellovibrionaceae bacterium. Taxonomy (GTDB): domain Bacteria; phylum Bdellovibrionota; class Bdellovibrionia; order Bdellovibrionales; family UBA1609; genus JALHOQ01. The sequence continues at coordinate 12,109 of JANXMF010000007.1, read as the reverse complement.
TGCAAGCTAGATATTTCGCCGGAACGCAAGAAGCAGTCGCCGGTGATCTGTGATCATTGCGGATTTAGTCATTATGAAAACGAGCAACTGGTGAAGGCGGCTACCGAAAAGCAAATCATTATTTTGTTTAGTTCATTTGTGGTGATCGCCCTCGGGTCGTTCATGCAGCTGGTGAATTGGGACAACCATTCGCTCGATATCATTCCTCTTAAAATCAAGGATACCATCGGCATGACATCGCCTGCCGATGCCGATCGCACCGCGGAGATTTGTATGGATCTTAAAAAATGGGATTGCGTCGAAAGCAATTACAGCAAAGTGGGCAACGCCGATGCCACCAAACTTCCGCGCCTTGGACATTTTCAGATGAAGCGCGCCAAGTACAACGAAGCCGCGCAGACTTACTATAAGTTTTTTCAAAATTCCGGCACTGACCTAGAGGCCAGCTACAATTACGCCAAAGCGCTGTCGCAACTCGGAAAAGTAGACGAAGCGACTAAGTATTTTGACTCGGTCCTAGCCGCACGTCCTAACGTTTTGCAAGTTACGGTTGTACAGAATTACGTTAAGTTATTGATGGACAATCAACGTTATGATCAAGCTAGGAAATTGATCCAGGACATCCGCGGGAAAGGTCCAGATTCCGCCATGTTTATGGAAAGCGAATTCCAAAAGATCAAGAGCATTAAGACCGCTAGCCGAGAATAGTTTTAACGCTCTCGCGCAAAGCTGAAATCGTGCTACGCTAAGGAAAACTTGTCCGAGGGAGTGGCACGTGCGATTTAAAAGTTTCTTAAAATCCGTCAATTGGCCAGGCGCCCTGTTTCTGACGCTCACTCCTCCGATTGCCGTTGTTCTCACCATCATCCATTTCAAGCGCGAAGGCTTTGTCTGGCCCATCTGGGCGCTCGCCTTTGTCTTCTACACCTTGACTGCCGGAAGCATCACTGGCGGCTACCACCGCTTGTTCTCCCATCGCACCTACGAAGCCAGACCGTGGCTCAAGTGGCTGTGGGCACTGTTTGGCGCCGGCGCTTTTCAAAACTCGATCTATATTTGGGCGCGGGATCACCGCGTGCATCACCGCTTCGTCGACACCGATCTTGATCCGTATTCAATTAGCAAAGGATTTTGGTTCGCACACTTTGGCTGGATGCTAAAGGCCGAAGGGCCGCCCGTGGCGCTGGAGCCCTACGGTCGCGATTTAGCCAATGACCCGGTGGTGCACTTCCAGCACAGGTACTACGTGCCTATTGCCATTGCCATGGGCTTTTTGCTGCCGATGATTCTCGGTTATTGTTTGGGTTCGGCACTCGGGGGCTTAGCCATCGCCGGTTTCTTGCGGATGGTTACCCTTCACCACGCCACCTTTTTGATCAACTCGTGGTGCCACTATTTCGGTGGGCAAACTTACACCACCGAAAACACCGCGCGTGATTCACTATTCATGGCCATCGCCACTTTTGGCGAAGGCTACCATAACTTTCATCATATTTTTGCTGGCGACTATCGCAACGGCTTTCGCTGGTACCACTGGGATCCGACCAAATGGATGATTCAGATCTTTGGGTTGGTGGGCGGCGCGCACTCGCTACGCCGAACCCCCCGCAGCGAAATTATTAAAATGCAGCTGGAGATGGAAGAACGCCGATTGAAGCAACAACTCGACAGCAAATGGCAAGCGCGGTTTCAACACCAGCTCGACAATCTGAAGATCCAGATTCACTCGGCTCAGGAACGCTTTGAAAAAGTGTGCGAAGAATATCGTCAGCTCGCCGCGACCTATACCGATTCACGGCTCGAGCGCCTGCGCGAACTGAAATTACAGGCGCGCCTAGCGAAGATTGAATTTCAAGCGGCAATTAAACAGTGGCGGGCGTATAACTCATTCTTGTTGACTGCCCGCCCTTAACTAGAAAAGGTTGATCGTAGACGACAACGCAACGTTGTTGAAATCCGAGCGAATATTGTCGGGCACGAACTGAATGTTCGGGTAGAGATAGATATCACGCGTGATAGCGACCCCCACTCCAATCGACTGATAAACATAAGTCTGCAACATGCGGAAGCGGTTGCGATCGCCATAAAGATGTTTCCAGTTGAAGTAACCAAACACCGTGCGCAATGAGACCTTATCGTTGATCGCATATTCAGCCTGCGGAAAAATGCCGAGCGTAAATTCCGAGCGCGTGTCATGGCCATAGATTTTGGAAAGAGTATCCTTGTTCTCAGCCGCGTTCGATTTATAAAAATTGTAACCCAAGCTGGTGGAAGCGCCGGCATGAATATGATGACCGAAGTCGTTCATCATATTGTAGCTCAGGCCAATTTGATGGGTGGCATCGGTTTTCAGCGACGGAATCGAAGTTCCATAAGCATAGACGAAGGACCCTACCGTTTGCAGGCCGACAACCTTGCCCACCCGACTATAAGTCAAATTTGGGTCGTTTACATTGATCGCAGCCTTGTCCTTGTTGACCCGGCCTTGAAATGGAGTCACAAAGCCAAACGCCGTGCCCAAGGTTACGCTGTCATTCTTGGTCCAACGATAGCGAACCGAGGTACCTAAATCGAGGCTGGTAAAGTCTTGCGTGCCGGGATCGCTTGATAGCTTGGGACGCTTCACGCCCAATGCGTTGGTCACAGTGCCGCCGGTATAGGCCCCTTTCAAGGAAAGGGAAAATTTAGATTTCGAACCACTCTCCGCGCGCAGCCGGGTGTTGGTGATCTCTTCGTCAACATCGCCAGCGACTTTGTTGCGGGTTCGCTTAACTGCCTCCACTTTGACGGTGGATTGCGAAGTTTTCGGCGACTCCTCGGCAAAGCCAAGACTTGAAGCGGACAAAAGAATAACGAGCGCTGAGAACAGTGATTGGATCATGGAAAACCCTTTCGTAATGAGCCTCGTTTATGCACTGCTCCGAGTGCCTTCGTCAATGCGAAATGTAAATCTATAGCCCTACTGACAGACAAGTACCCCGTCGGCCCCGGGCGTACAGGACAGGGCAGTCGCACAAATCCGGAAAACGTCCTCATGTCTGGTGCCAAGGTCGCCCCTGTTCCCCGTCTTGGCCCTTCTGCCGGCGCAGTCCATGCCCTCGATCCCGGCAAGCCAACGGAAATCGCTCACTGGAATTGGATTGTGCAAGAAGGCAAAATCATGAGCGCGAAGTTCCGAACCCATAAGTTTTTCAATCCGGTCGATGAAACGGTGGTGAACAAATCGGTGAATCATTACCTCTAAGCTAATTCTTTACGGGTGCTTTGCTGTCAAGTTTTTGTTATGCTCGGGACTCATGGAATGGATCAATTTCCTTATCGTCGCTTTTCCCGCCGTTTTCACCATCGTCAATCCACTCGGGGCCGTGGGTCCATTTCTAGCCATGACCAATCGAGACGGCGTCGACAAGCGCAATTCAACGGCCTACCGCGCGTGTATGGTCGCAGCCGGAGTCCTGTTGGTTTGCGCCGCCATCGGTGGCTTCGTCTTTCAGTTTTTCGGCATCACCCTCCCCGCCTTAAAAGTCGCCGGTGGAAGTTTATTGTTCCTAGTGGCCATGGACATGGTGAACGCGCGCGCCTCCGGCAGCAAGGCCACAGACGAAGAGCGCGAAGAAGGCTCGCTCAAAGAGGATATCGCCATTTTTCCACTCGGTATCCCCTTGCTCAGTGGTCCGGGCTCGATGGTGACGGTTTTTATTTTGGTCGAAAAAGCCAAGACGCTTGAGCAACATCTGTTGATCTATGTTTCAATCGTGCTCACAATGTTTTTAAGCTTAGTTATGCTCCGCCAAGCCTCACGCCTGGCACACTATTTGGGCGCCACCGGGATCAACGTCATGTCACGGATCATGGGTCTGATTCTCGCGGCCATCGCCGTTCAATTTATTTTGAACGGCTTGCTTGAGGCCCTTCCAGGGCTTAAAGGCGCTTAGAATATTGAAAAAACGGTGCTGAAATTCATCGAAGCGGTGTTGAACGCGGGCGCTTCGGCGAAAAAATTTACGTACGGATTGAGATAAATCTCGGGTGTGATTGCCCAGCCCAAACCCACTCGCCAAGTTGAGAGTTGATGATCCCAGTTCCACCAACTCGCCTTGCTGCGCAGATTTTGGTACGGATAGCCGAGCGAAGTGTTGAAGTTCATTTTGTCGGTGAGCTTGTACTCCACGCTTGGGATCAGGTGGAAGTAAAACCTTGAGACGTTGCCGTCACCATTAATCTTGTGCTTGGTATCTTTCGCCTGATAGTCGCGGTCATAGGCAAAGTAATCACCCTGCAAACGAGCGCCTAAAATTAGGCGGCCCATGAGTGGAGTGTACTTGACCGCTTGGGCGATCTGAACGCCAGCCCATTGTCCCGCGTTCTTATAAGCGTCTGCCGTGGTGGCGGATAACTGCACACTCGAACGCATCTGCGTGGCTCCGACGACATAGGTGTTGTCAAAGCTGACTGCTGGATTGTAAATGTCGTAATTTTTAGTATTGGCCGGGCGATTCACGTCTTCACCTTTTACTGCTTGATAAGGTGCGAACCAGGCAATTCCCGTCGAGAGATTGATCGCCTTCGACGGCGTCACCCGCACCCGAAATCCAGCCGAACCACTCAGCAAAGTGCGCCCGTCGCCTGGACGATTGTCGGGATTCGGGCGGTTCGCATCCGAAAGTTGATTGACCGGCGGTCCGCTGTAGCCAAGTGTCGCCTGCAGGCTATACCGTGAGCGCGAACCGGCATTGGCGCGCAACTCCAGGTCGGTAATTTTTTTATTCTCTTCGAATTTCTTGTCGCCGATCAGTTTGCGCAAACCGGAAGTCGATTGCCCCTTTGCGGGCGCAACTGTCACCGACGTGGTCTGAGTCTCCGCTACCGCGTAATTCAACTGCCCCATTAGTAAAACCAAAGTTAACCAACGCATCCTACCCCCCTTTTTGATTGGTGCATTTTGTCTTGAGTGGGCGCCATTAGGCACGCTGACACCAGGGTTTTGAAATTAATTCTTGAATTCAGGGTCACTGCGACACCGATTTTGATTAAAAACCCACAAAACCCGTTGGCCCAGCTTTTGTAATAGCTAAACCCGGGTGGAGGGGGAAGCGCCCTCGCAAAGAGTCGAATCCGGGGGGGATGTAGACTCGAGTTAGAGCAAATCCGGGGGGAGGAGCTCTAAAAAGACTCACCTGGCTGGGGCCAGCGTGAAGCAAACTGTCGCAGACCACTCCCTGAAAAGGGGGTGGTCGTTTATTACGGGAGAGACGCAAATGACTTGGTTGAATGTAGCTCTAGTCGCACTGCTGATCTCAGGCCACTCGGTTTGGGCTACGGCCTCGTCTTCTGAAGAAGTCCAGACTGTATCGGATCATATGGCCCACCTGAATTACTATTATCCTGATTTGGATGTTGTCCCCGCAGCGGACGTGAAAAATCCTCTGAAGCGGGTGCAAATGATCCATGAGCTCAATTCACTTGACGGTTTTATGCGCGGCGAAGTCGCCGTTCCTGCCCATAGCTTGATTACCATCGCTTGCAATCGTCCGCAATGTGATGGCGGCGATGGCGGTAAGTGCCATGTTTGTACGGGCGACTAACCTAGGGCCTGTCTGCCAGTTATGAACAATAACATCCGAGGTCAATTTATGAGACAGCTGCCGTTGCTGGGCAACCAGGAGTGTGTCATTCCGCTAGCGATCGATTAAAGCCATCCGATGGTGAGGGCGACCCAGGAGATCGTTTGGCAGCTGCTCGAAGAGATTGCAAGGGAACGCCGAGCTCAGGTGGTCAAGTCGTCGCGAGGGCAACAACTAAATTATAGAACCAACTGTGGCGCGGTGGTGGTCAGCTCCTGATTCGCTCGAATAAAAGCCGGCTCCATCTGCCCGCGCACTCGCTCCTGCAGTTGCTCCAGGGTGTCCAAGGTAAAATCCGCAGCCGGAATTGGCGGCGTGATTTCCATAATCACTTTTCTTCGCCACCGCCCCATATTCATCAAATAAGTCGATTTGGGTAATACTTTAAGGGCACCGGCCAACACCACAGGAACAATGTCCATTTGCGCATTGATCGCAAACTCAAAAGGCCCGCGCTTGAACTTGCCGAGGTGAACGTCACTTTGCCGCGTGCCTTCAGGAGCAAGCGCAAAACACTCGCCATTGTTGATGCGAGCAATGGCGGAATCATAGACCCGCATCACCTTGGAACGACTGCCACGGTCGATGGGTAAGACTCCGCAGGCAGCCATGGCGCGACCAAAAAACGGAATTTTAAACAGCTCGATCTTGGCGCCAAAACGAAAGGGCCGGGGAAAATACCCATAGAGAATCGGTATATCTATTAAACTACTATGATTAAAGAGGATCAAAAAGCCTTTGTCCTTAAGCCGCACATTCTCGGCGCCTCGCACTTCCACTCGCACGCCCGCAGGCACTACCAGCGGCCGTGACCAGAGCCATACAATCGCCCAGTTGATAAGGTCGATGTTGCGCACCACCACCGCCAAAAACAACATCACAAGACTCATGATGAAGGTGTGGAGCACTCCCGCCGCGGTCACTATGACCGCGCGCGGATAGGACAAGAGATCAAGAAGCATGTCTAGTAACGATAATGGTCAGGTTTAAACGGGCCCTTTACGCTTAAGCCCAAATATTTACTTTGTTTGTCGCTGAGCTTGGTCAGTTTAACCCCAAGCTTGTGCAAGTGAAGAGCGGCCACTTTTTCATCGAGCTCCTTCGGCAGGCGATAAACCCCGATGTCTTGGTATTGGCGACGATTGTTCCAAAGCTCCATTTGCGCCAGCACTTGATTGGTGAATGAATTCGACATTACGAAGGACGGATGCCCCGTCGCGCAGCCGAGATTTACCAGACGGCCCTTGGCCAAAACAATGATCTCACGCCCGTCTTTGAAAGTGTGGATATCGACTTGAGGTTTAACTTCGCGCATTTGCGTCGCCTTGTTTAGCCAAGCCATATCGATTTCGATGTCAAAGTGCCCGATATTACAAAGGATCGCGCCGGATTTCATCTTTTTGAAATGCTTTTCGTTGACGATGTCGCAGCAGCCCGTTGCGGTGACAATGATGTCGGCTTTTTCAGCAGCTTCGTCCATGGTCACCACTTCATAACCTTCCATTGCCGCTTGGAGCGCGCAAATCGGATCGATTTCAGTGATGAGCACGCGCGCGCCATAGGATTTCATGCTGTGCGCGCAGCCTTTGCCCACGTCGCCGTAGCCTGCGACAACGATCACTTTGCCCGCGATCATGGTGTCGGTTGCGCGCTTGATGCCATCGGCCAGGGATTCACGGCAGCCATAAAGATTGTCGAATTTGGATTTGGTGACGGAATCGTTGACGTTGATCGCCGGGCATTTGAGTTTGCCGTCTTTGTGCAAGCGCTCGAGATTGTGCACGCCGGTGGTGGTCTCTTCGGAAATGCCGAGGATGTTTTTCATCGCTTTGGCGTAGCGGGCTTCATGCATCATGTTGGTGAGGTCGCCGCCGTCGTCGAGGATGAGGTTGTAACCTTCTGAACCCCAGCCATCGATGGTTTGCTCGATGCACCAGTTGGCTTCGTCTTGGGTTTCGCCCTTCCACGCAAAAACCGAAACACCGGCTGCGGCCATAGCCACTGCCGCATGATCTTGGGTGGAAAAAATATTGCAAGAACTCCAGCGCACTTTGGCGCCCAGCTCGATCAGGGTTTCGATCAAAACGGCTGTTTGAATCGTCATGTGTAGGCAGCCGGCTATGCGCGCCTCTTTGAGCGGCTTCAATTTTCCAAACTCTTCACGTAATGCCATCAGGCCCGGCATTTCGGTTTCGGCAATCTTAATTTCTTCACGGCCCCAGCGTGCCATGTCGGCAAAGACCTTGGCGTCGTCCATGGCAGCTTTGCACACTTTGTAGTCGCTGTTAGTGGACTTGCTTTTAACAGGCGTCATTTTGGTAGCTTTGCTCTTCATGTTCGTGGTCTCACGCATGGGGTTCTCCTCGATTAGGTAAGGCTCGAGTTTGATGGAGATTTGGGAAAAAGGCAATTAGTGCTTTCCCCTAAGGCAGCGTCATGATTTCGAAGCCAACGTCCGTAATCAAAACAGTGTGCTCAAACTGCGCCGAAAGGGTGCGATCACCGGTGAGGTAATATTTAATTTCCGAGCCTGGAATAGCGACTTCTTCCAATTCAGCCGCGGTTTCATTGATCATCGGCTCCACCGTAATACAGCACCAGGGCATGAGCTTGGGCCCGCGGCCTTTTTTGCCGTAAGAAGGCACAAATGGTTCATCATGAAATGTCTTGCCGATGCCGTGCCCGCCGATTTCGCGCACCACATAATAGCCCTGCTTGGTGACATATTTATTGATGGCAAAACCAATGTCGCCGGTGGAAGTGAACGCACGGACCTCTTCGATACCCTTTAGCATAGCTTGCTCGGCCACTTCAGTGATGCGCTTGGCGGCATCGGAAACTAGGCCAACGAAAAAGGTGCGGGAGGTGTCGCCGTAGTAGCCATCTTTGATCGAGGCCACGTCCACATTGATCAGGTCGCCGTCTTTAAGGATGGTCTCATCAGGAACGCCATGGCAGATGACGGCGTTCACCGAGGTGCACACCGACTTCGGAAAGCCATGATAGCCCAGTGGGGCGGGCGTAGCGCCGTTACTCAGAGTAAAATCGTGGACGATTTGGTTGATCTCATTGGTGCTGATTCCGGCGCGAATGTATTTTTCAACGTGAACAAGGGTCTGCGCGGCCAATCTTCCAGCGGCGCGCATTTTGGAAATTTCATCTTTGGCTAACGGGGTCATTTCAATGTCCTAACAGAGATCAGCGGCTTTCGCAAGGGAACGCGGGGACTGGGGACGCAGGCACAAGACACAAGGCCTCGGGCACAGGGAGAATGGTTATTGCTTCGGGCATGCTTTGTCATACGGCAAGGCAAGAAATTTTCTGTGCACGATCGGGCGAGTTTGAAATTTAGCCATCCCACCCTGCCGGAGGCCCTATGCCAGACCTACACGTGGCGACGATGCTTGTGCGCCCGCAAAAGCTGCACGTAGACCTTCTTCTTCGTAAACCGTGAGGTCTGTGAATTGGGCCGGCGCCCGAGGGTGCTGAGCACCTGGGCGACATCTTTGTTTTCGCTTTGAATCTTACGATCAAGGTCTAGGCCCCAGGCCGACGCCGATAGTGAGAAAAACAACATCGCTGTTGCTACCCAACCCCACATTCGTCTGTCCGTTCTTTGATTTGCTGATTTGCTCATCGCAACTCCGTAAATTTGGGCCTGGGAGCCCTTACCTTTTTGAACCACCACATTGTGCTCTCTCAAACACGCTGTCTGGAGAGCTCTAATAGCAAAGACCGATCCACGGGTATAAACGGTTAATATTACGGGAAATCAGGTGTGGGAGGAGGTTTTGCGCGAGATGAAGTGCGCGTAAATTGGCAGACAAGCCTGTAGAATGTTCAAAAGAGGCCGTCAAAACGCCCTCCGCTTTGGGCCACCCTACGGCTGAGCGTTCGCTGTTACGCGCTCAAGAGGTGATCATGCCTGAATCAGGAAAAAAAACCCACGGCTCTTAACCATGGGCTTCTCAAAATAAACCACGTGAGCGAGAATTAACCGCGCAGGTGCTTGCTGACCAATTTGGTCATTTCAAACATGCTGACAGTGCCTTTGCCGAAAACGGCTTTCAGCTTAGCATCGGCATTGATGTTGCGGCGATTTTTTGCATCTTGGAGGTCATGCTTTTTGATGTAGGCCCACAACTTCTTAACAACTTGCGTGCGGGGAAGGGGGCTGGTCCCCACAACTTCAGCTAACTGCGCGCTGGGAGTTAAGGGCTTCATAAACGCAGCATTGGGCTTGCGCTTAGTCGCTGCTTTTTTAGTAGTAGCGGCTTTTTTAGTCGTGGTTTTTGCTTTCGTTCCTGCTGCCTTTTTAGTGGCTTTTTTCTTCTTAGTTGCCATTGTTAAAATCCCCTCCAAATCACTTTGGTTAATAGTTTATGGCCGTCACAAACGATGATACTGAAATGAAACCGCTTGTCCAAATAAAAATGCGCGAATTCACGACGAAACGCGTTTTTCACTCGAGAAATGTGGTTTCCCTGGCGTTTTTTGCGATTTTTCACTCGAGAAACACGATTTTTCGCCCAGAAAAGGTCGTGTCCCCCTACTAAAATTCCATCTCATTCCGAAACACATATATGGAGAACAAGTCCTTTCGCGCGATCTTGGAGCAGCTTCTCGAGGCAAAAAATGCCCCCATCCAAGAGCCAGTCGCAGAGCCCATCGCCCTGTTCAGCCCTCCACTTTACGACTTCTGGCAGGGGCCTAAGCTCACCCGCAAGAGCAATGGTTATCCGCCTCCTCCCAAAAAACCCGCGGCCGCCGTGATGGCGGAAAAGGTATTTGCGCGCGCAGAGCTTTCGACCATAGACCAGGCTCATCTGGAGATGATGATCCGCATCGGGGGGCTGGAGCTCGAGAAGGGCCTGTCGCGCTCGCTACTACGCAAAGCCCATCGTCGTTTAGTTAAAATGTTTCATCCGGATAATGCGCCAACCACTCTGAACGCCATGGAAAGAGCGGCCCGCCAAGAGCGTTTTTTACTCCTGCAAACTTCCTATGAAGCGCTGGCACTTTTTTTAAAAACTAATGGCTCAGCTCGCGGTAATGAATCCGCTTCGGCTCGAGATTCTCGACGCCAAGACGCCGCTTAAGATCGGCTTCGTATTCGGCGTAGTTGCCGGTGAAGAACTCGACTTTGCTATCACCTTCAAATGCCAGAATATGAGTGCAAATGCGATCGAGGAACCAGCGGTCATGGGAGATCACCAGCACGCAGCCCCCAAACTCTAGTAGCGCCTCTTCCAACGCCCGCATGGTGTTGACATCGAGATCGTTGGTCGGCTCATCGAGTAAGAGGACGTTTCCGCCCTGGCGAAGCATCTTCGCCATGTACAGGCGGTTCTTTTCGCCGCCGGACAGGTCCTTGACGCGTTTTTGCTGGCTGTCGCCGGTGAAGGCGAACCATGAGGCGTAGGCGCGCGAAGCGACTTCGCGGCTGCCGAGCTTGACCACATCCTCGCCGCCCGAGATCTCTTGCCAAACGGACTTCTCCGAATCGACTTCAGTGCGGGCTTGATCGAGGTAAGCGAGCTTAACGGTTTCGCCGACCTTAAAGCTGCCGGAGCTGGGTTTTTCTTGGCCCGTGATCATGCGGAACAGCGTGGTTTTACCGGCGCCGTTGGGGCCGATGATGCCGACGGTGGCTCCGCGTGGGATGCTGAAATTCAGATTTTCATAGAGAAGCTTGCTGTCGTAGGCTTTTGTCACGTCTTTGGCTTCGATCACGATTTCACCCAGGCGCGGGCCGGGCGGGATGTAAATCTGCATCTCCTGCAGCTTTTCGGCGGTCGGTTCTTTGAGCAGGTTTTCGTATGCGGAAATACGTGATTTCGCTTTGGCCTGGCGTGCACGCGGAGACATGCGCACCCACTCAAGTTCGCGCTCCAGCGTCGTCTGGCGCTTTTGCTCCGAACGCTGCTCCTTCGCCTGCCGCTTTTCCTTTTGTTCGAGCCATGAAGTGTAATTGCCTTTGTAGGGAATGCCCTCGCCGCGATCGAGCTCAAGAATCCAGCCCGCCACATTGTCGAGAAAATAGCGATCATGGGTCACCGCGATGACCGTGCCTGGAAACTTGTGCAGGTAATTTTCGAGCCAAGAGACGGATTCGGCATCGAGATGATTGGTGGGCTCATCGAGCAACAAGATATCTGGGTTGGAAAGTAGCAGCCGGGTCAGGGCCACTCGGCGTTTCTCGCCTCCAGAAAGGTTGGCGACCGCCGAGTCACCCGGGGGGCAACGAAGTGCCTCCATCGCGGTCTCCACTTTTTGGTCGATCGACCAGCCGTCTTGGGCTTCAATCTTTTCTTGCACCACGCCCTGACGTTCGATCAATCTGTTCATCTCATCGGGATCTAAATCCGGATCGCTAAACTTTTCGCTGATCTGTTGGAATTCGGCGAGCAGTTGATTGATTTCGCCAAGCCCTTGCATCACATTTTCTTTGACCGTGAGCTTTTCGTTAAGCTTGGGGCTTTGTT
>JANXMF010000240.1 GCA_025354795.1 Pseudobdellovibrionaceae bacterium | reverse complement strand
TGTACACGCACCTTACGGGGCGCCCACCATGACTCGAGGACGGCGTGATGGCTAATCTTTCGCCGATTGAAATTTACATTCAACACCAACCTGCCGGTTTATCCCGGCGCACAGGAGAAGCTTTTTATGCGTATCACCATGCTCAAATCCAAAATCCACCGCGCCACCGTGACTGACGCCAATTTGAATTACGAAGGTTCAATCTCGATCGATCCCCAACTGTGCGAGGCCGCAAAGCTGATCCCATTCGAACGCGTAGAAATTTACAATTGCAATAACGGTTCACGCTTCGCGACCTATGTGATCCTCGGCAAGCCCGGTGAAATCTGTTTGAATGGCGCGGCCGCGCGCCTGGTACACAAAGGCGACCTGGTGATCATTGCCGCTTACGCGGACTTCGAGCAAGACGAAGCATTTCGCTACAAACCACAGCTCGTGATGGTTGATGGGCGCAATGCGGTAAAGAAAATGCACAGGGAGTTTCCGGCGGAAGTTTAATCTTTAAGGCTCAAGTACATACGCGCCGATGCGCGACTGGGCCTGCTCAGTGATAGACACAAACTCGATACCCGCAATATACCCACCAGGTTGGGCTTGCGACGCATGTGCGACTTTGCTTCGAGTCGAAATGAACTCCCCGGAGGGTAGGAAGAAACGCAGCTCAAGGCTATCGCCGACGTTTAGGGCCGTGTCCGAACGCAAACACATCCCGCCCTCACTGATGTCTGAGGCATTAGAAAAGACCAATGTCTTGCCATCAAAAAGCGAAACGTAAGTCTCGATCGACTTGCGTTGGTGCCGACGCATCTCTTTAAATGGTTCACTTTGAACTTTACTCATCCAACTCCAGGGGCTAACTCATCCATATCTATCGGTATTGTCTTTAGTGAACTTGAACACCGTAGTGGGGGTCAAACAACTTTTGTTTTATAATGGACCGGTTGACCCCAATAACTGGCGTGCCTGGCCTAGTTTTGAATAGGGAGGGAGGGCCATGAGGCCGAGGTCTATAGCTTGCCTTTTTCCAATTGATGTTCATTCTGACTTACGAAGGCCTGGTTGAAAGAGGAAACAGCAATGCGCGAAGAGAATCAGTTTTATCAACTCACTCCCGATTTTGTATTGGATGCGGTCGAGCGCCTTGGCTGGCGCACCACAGGCGAATATTTACAGCTCAATTCCTTTGAAAACCGGGTCTACAGTGTGCGCGTTGAGGAGCCCGCGGGCAGCCAGATTATCGTCAAGTTTTACCGCCCCAAGCGCTGGAGTGAAAAGGCGATCCTGGAGGAGCACAGTTTTTTGCACGAGCTTGAGAGCCAGGGAGTTGCAGTCGTTGCACCTCTAAAGCAACAAGCACGCACGACTTTGTCACTGCATGAAGGACTCTGGTGCGCGGCTTTTCCCAAAGCCAAAGGTCGCCTGCCGCAAGAATTTAGTAATGAGGATCTGACCCGACTCGGGCGCGTGATCGCGCGACTGCACAACGTGGGGGCCCTGCGCGCCTCGAGCAACCGGCCGCTACTCGAGGTGGAAAGCTACGCCATTCCGGCGCTCGAAGTGGTCGAGCCGCTGCTCACGCCGATGTTAAAAGAACGCTACCTCGACGCCGCCAACGCAATTCTCGAGTATCTCCACGAGGAACTCGAGCCCCGCCACTTTCAACGCATTCATGGCGATTGCCACCGCGGCAACGTGTTGCAAACCGACGAGCCCGGCAAACCTAAAGAGTTTTTGTTAATCGATTTTGACGATTTTGGAATGGGACCAGTGGTGCAGGATTTTTGGATGCTCTTTCGCCGCGACCAGAAGGAATTTACCGATGAGATCGACGCCTTTCTCGCAGGCTATACCGAGCTGCGCGATTTCAATCGAGCTGATCTACGTTTAATGGAACCCCTGCGCGGCATGCGCATTATTCATTACGCCGCCTGGATTGCGCGGCGCTGGCACGATCCGAGTTTTCCACAACTCTTTCCCCAGTTTGCTACGGATGCTTACTGGCTGGATGAGGTTCAGGCTCTGGAACAAGTACGGATGGGGCTGGGAATGGGGACTCTAGAATAGGGCATTCTGGCATACGGCAAATGGGGAGGTCAGTGGCACACGGCGTGCTTGGGTATATGGCAATGGGTGAGGGTTGCAATTTACCGTTTTGGAGGCCGAGATGCAAACCGAGCTTCGAGCGTTGCAAACCTTACTGGCACAGCGCGTTCGGGCACCGTGGCTTGACTAGAAGCGCCGCTTCCGCAAAAACAAACTGTCGATTCTGTGCTGATTCCACGAGTCGGCTTTCGGGCCGGGTCCCGTACAATAGCGATGCTTGCGAATCCCGCCAGGTCCGGAAGGAAGCAACGGTAACAAGGATTCTATGTGATATGGGGTTTCCCGGCCACTCATTACCGGAGTTCCATGTGTCGTACGAAGTGATTGCCAGACGTTGGAGACCGCAAGACTTTACCGGCTTGGTCGGGCAAGATCATATTCGCACGACTTTGCAAAACGCTCTTAAGAACAATCGCCTGCACCACGCCCTGCTGTTCACCGGGCCGCGTGGCACCGGCAAAACTTCGACCGCGCGGATTCTTGCCAAGTCGTTGCGCTGCCCGAATGCCCAGGATTTTATTCCCTGCAATACTTGCGCGGAATGTGAGGACATCGCTTCCGGCCGCTCGCTGAATGTGATCGAGATCGACGGGGCCAGCAACAATGGCGTCGACGCCATCCGCGAGCTGCGCGACACTGTTGGCTATAGGCCCGCGAGTGGTAAATACAAATTGTATATTATCGATGAAGTGCACATGCTCTCGACCAGCGCCTTCAATGCGCTGCTAAAGACTCTTGAAGAACCGCCGGAGACCGTCTACTTTGTGCTGGCTACCACCGACGTGCACAAGATTCCCAACACCGTGCTTTCGCGCTGCCAGCGCTTTGATTTTCGCCGTATTCCGACCAAGACAATTGCTCAGCACCTGCAGCATATATGCGAGCGCGACGGCATGAAGTTTGAGCCCGATGCGCTGTGGACCATTGCCCGCCAAGGTGACGGCTCCATGCGCGATGCCCAGAGTTTGCTCGATCAAACGATAAATTTCACAAATGGCAATCTCACTCGCGCTCTGGTGGTGTCGGTCTTGGGCCTGACCGATCGTGGGCTGTTGATGGATATGCTGGCGGGGATCTTTCAGCGCGATACCACCGCCGTGGTCAAAGGCCTTCAGCGTTTTCACGCCAGCGGCGGTGAAGCGAAACTGTTTATGTTAGATCTGATGGAACAAGTGCGCAATGCTTTGCTGCTTAAAATCAGCGACGACCGCGCATTGATTGATCTCCCTGACTCCGAACAAGAGGCGCTGCTGCAACATGCGCGGGCGCTGAGTGCGGAGGACCTGCATTTTCTTTTTGATATGTGTTTGAAAGGTGCGCAGGATTTGGCGCGCGCGGCTGACACGCTGTTGGTGCTCGAGATGGTGTTGTTGCGCATGAGCCACGCCCCGAGTGTGAGTTCGCTTTCCGGCATTTCGGTGGCCCAAGCCTCTGCTCCAACCCCGCCCGCCGCCGCTCCCACTGGCTCCGCGGAAAACCGTTACCGCGAGCTGGTTGAGAAAATCAAAGAGGTCAACGGCCTGGTCGGCGCTCAGCTGGAGAATTGCTATGTGGTCCAGCTCCAGCAAAAGCAAATTACTTTAGGAGTCGCCCAAAAACACAAATTTTTGTTCGACAAAATCAACCATCCCGATTTTAAAAAGAAGGTCGGCAACTACCTCACCAGTTTTTGGGGACCAGGCTATGTGTTAACTGTGGTGATGGGTCCTGAAACCAGCAGCCCCGCGGCCGAGGCCACCACCCCCAAGGCGCTCAGCCAAAAAATTGACAACGACCGCCAGCAGGCCGTACGCAAGTCGGTTGAAGCCCATCCGCTGGTGCAATCGGCGCAAGCGGTTTTTAAAGCAGAGATTCAATCGATTCAAGACACGCCTTAAGAAGGAGGACGTTATGAAAGGTTTTGGCGCAGGTGGAATGCAAGGTCTGATGAGACAGGCCAACCAAATGCAGGCGCGCATGAAAAAAGCGCAAGAAGAACTCGCGCTGCGTGAGTTCGAAGGCACTTCAGGCGGCGGGGCGGTCAAAGTGATCGTGATGGGCGATAACACCGTTAAGTCGTTGGATATCCAAGCTGACGTTATGAGTGGCGGCGATAAAGACATGTTGCAAGATTTGGTGGTCACCGCGGTCAACGAGGCCATGCGTTTGGCCAAGACCACGTCGGATCAAGAAATGGCCAAGATCACCGGTGGCTTTTCGATGCCGGGAATATTTTAATTTCCAATGCTGCAGAAGATCCCCTCACTCAACAAACTGGTGCATGAGCTCAACCGCCTTCCCGGCGTGGGGCCTAAAACTGCGCAGCGGCTCGCTTACCATATTTTGCGCTCTCCTCAAGAGTACGTGGACCATCTGCGTGCGGCTTTGCGCGATGTGAAAGAAAAGATTCACGACTGTCCGGTGTGCTTTTCGTTCACCGAAGAAGAGGGGCCCTGCCGCTTTTGCACCGATCCGGACCGTACCCATAGCACCCTCTGCGTGGTGGAGGATCCGGCGGATATTGAACGGGTGGAATCGTCAGGTGCCTTCCGCGGCCGCTATCACGTGCTTCATGGCGCGATCTCTCCGCTGGATGGCGTGAATCCCCAAGATTTAAAAATCCAAGCGCTACTGGACCGCCTCAGCACCCCCCAGCACGATGTGCAAGAGGTCATTTTAGCGCTGGATGCCGATTTAGAAGGCGATACCACCGTTCTTTACTTGGCAAAAATCCTAAAAGACCTGAATATCAAGATATCCCGTATCGCCCATGGCGTTCCCATCGGCGGGGATATTGATTACGTAGATTACAGAACATTGGGTCGGGCGATCGAAAATCGGGTGCAGGTTTAGAACATGTCTTTCATTAATTACAATGCCAAAGAGATCCACTGCAAAATCGTTTACTACGGGCCCTCGCTCGGCGGTAAGACTACTAACTTGCAATGGGTTTACCATAAGACCGCGTCGCCGGAACGTTCGGAGCTCTTTTCCTTACCGGGCGATGTGGAGCGCACACTGTTTTTTGATTTTCTGCCCCTGCATGTGGGTGAGATCCGCGGCTTTAAGACCCGCTTTCATCTCTATTCGGTGCCGGGCCAAGTGGTTTATGAACCTTCGCGCAAGCTGATTTTAAAGGGCCTCGACGGCGTGGTGTTTGTGGCCGACTCCCAGGTGGAGCGTATGGAAGAAAATCTGCAAGCCATGGAAAATCTGAAAAAGAATCTCGAACAACAGGGCTACGACATTAACGACGTGCCGCTGGTGCTGCAATACAATAAGCGCGACATCCCCAATGCGCTTCCTGTTGCCGAACTGCGCTCGGCTCTAAACAAATACAATTCAGCTGACTTCGAAGGCACCGCCTCCGAAGGCAAGGGCGTATTTGAATCGCTGCGGACGGTGTCTAAGTCCATCATCAATGTTTTAAAGGGCGGCGATCTTTAGCCGGTCTTGTGCTAAAACATTGCCATGAATGCACGTATTGAGGCCCTCAAACGCCAGCACAACGCTCTAATCCTCGCGCATTTTTACGAAGACGGCGCGATCCAAGACGTGGCCGATCATGTCGGCGATAGCCTATTTTTGGCCCAGATGGGTGAAAAGACCAAAAACCCAGTGGTATTGCTCGCGGGCGTTGTTTTCATGGCCGAGAGCGTGAAGATACTTTCACCGGAAAAAACCGTGCTGGTTCCCGACGTCAACGCCGGCTGTTCGCTGGTCGCCCACTCGCCTTACGAAAAATATCTGGCATGGCGGCGAGAGCATCGCGACGCGATCTGTGTAACCTATGTGAACAGCAGTGCCGAAGTGAAGAGCATCACCGATGTGTGTGTGACCTCGAGCAATGCGGAAAAAATAATTGACGCGATCCCTGCGGGTCGCCGGATTTTGTTTGGTCCCGATCGCAATCTCGGCCGTTACTTAAGCAAAAAATTAGGGCGCGAAATGATTCTCTGGCCAGGAGCTTGCGAAGTACATATTTTATTCTCCGCGCGCAAGCTTTTTATGCTCAAGTCAGAACATCCCCAGGCTCTGATTTTGGCCCATCCGGAATGCGATGAAACCGTTTTGCAATTCGCCGACGTGGTGGGCTCGACTTCGCGGCTCTTAAGTGAAGTCGAAAAAAATACCTCGGTACGTGAGTTTATCGTCGCCACCGAGCCCGGGATTTTTCACCAGATGCAAAAGGCCCGGCCCGACGCCACGCTGATCCAGGCTCCGGTGGAGGGTTCCTGCGCTTGCAACGAATGTCCTTATATGAAGCTCAACACGCTCGCTAAAATCGAACACGCACTAGAAACCCTAAAACCCGAAGTGCGGTTAAAGCCCCAACTGATGGTGCAGGCACGTACCAGCCTCGAGCGGATGATGGCCATCACTCGTGGAGATTCGGTCACCTGGCCCAAGACTTTTGAACTCTGATGGACGGATTCGCCCGCTTGCTCTTTGAACTGCAAAAGCTTTCACCTTCCGTGCGCGGCCAGTGTGCGGTGGAATGGGGTTCAAGCTTTGAGGGTTTTCGTACCCACATTCGTCAATCGCTCGCGCGCAATTTAAGCCCGCTGGAACCCGCGGACCTTGCCACATTTGCGAACCTTGACCACGTACCTCATCCGTCAGGCTGGTCGGTGAGCATTTCCCACACCCGCGACTTGGGCGGTTGGATGGCGGTGGAACGTGAGGTCCAAATTGGCTGGGATGTGGAAATCAAAGATCGCATCAAGCTCAGTGTGATCGAACGCGTGTGTAACGCGGAGGAAGTTCGCGCGGCGCCCGAGCCCGCTTATTTATGGTGCGCCAAAGAGGCCTTTTTCAAGGCACTCGAAGACTTTCAACCCGTCACTATCCCTGAACTCACCATTGCGGAGTGGCGATCTCGTGGACAGGACCTGTGGATTTGGACCGGGCTCGGACCACGCAATGGCCTGGGCGTGCTGCTTCAATCTGGAGCTTGGCTTCTCGCCGGGTGTCTCATCGTTCTATAATGAGAAAAGCGGCGAATAAAAAAAGTCCGCTCAAACTTTAGCCCAGACGGTCCGATGAGTCTAGTGTAACTATTATCCCGCAAAGGATTTGGACCATGAAAGCTGAACGTAGACTGGCCTCGAGAAAAGTTGTGGATTTTATCTCTATCGTAGAGCTCACATCTTTATCGAGTTACTCCGTGATCGCGCGCGAAGGCGTCATTGTCGATGCATCACGCTCCGGATTGTTGTTGCGAATTGAACGTCGGTGCATGGTTCCTAAAGAGTTCCGTGAAAATCTGACCCTGGGTCCACTCGTGGGCCATCAAGTGGTCATGTATTTACCCCAAATGAATTTGGATTTGGACGGCGTGATTACGCGCGCGGACCATGTTGGTAAGGGTTTCTTTGAGATTGCTTTAACATTTTCTTCAGACGTGCCGGAATATTGGCGCGACTGTCTTGTGGAGTTACTTCCGGCGCCGGGCGAGATTCCGGATGAGAGTGTTTAGAGTCTGAGAAAAGCAAAGCAGACACTTAGCTGAAACTTAAATGAGCGCGGTAGCTTTTTAAAGCGGAAAGAACTCTCTAAACGCGGACTCTTCCGCCAGCACCAAACGATAGTGAAGCGGTAAAAACCACGCCAGCATTTCGGCCATCACTTTGTGATCTTTCACAGGCAAACGATTAAGCGAGTCAATCGACAAAACTAAATCCACCTCTTTGTAATCCGCATTGGTGACCACTAATATCTTTGGCGCCGGAAACCCCTGCACGCGCAGAAATTCGCGCATCACCGAACGCACATATGGCGGCAAATACTTTTCCGAAGGCGGGCCCATAAGCGAGCCTTCACCGAAGACCACTGACCCCTCAGGGGCCGCCTCGGCCGGCAAAATAAAGCGCCCGGTTTCCACAAAATTCCACAACATGCCGTAGGTGAAAATATAATCTGGGAGCATCTTGTGAGCGTTGACCACAAGGCCAATTCCACGACCCACCAACCACTGCACTACCCGCAGCGCGGGCTCAGTGCCATCAGGCGAAGTCCGCACGTGCAAATAGGGCCAACCATCTGGGCCGGTCTGGGCCATTTCGCCTTCGACCTGGACCTTAAGTCCAGTGAACTGGTCCAGAAACGCCGTTTCCCAGGCGAGATCGCGGTGGCTTTCAGGCTGTTGAATCAGGTCGGTAAATTCCATAGCAAGGCTTTACCGTCCGTCCGGGGTCGAGTAAACCTTTTTATTTTCCGATAGGAAGGCACCAACAGGAGTGTCTTCACCATGCCGTCCAAGCCTAAAAATATCAGCGAAGCTCTCGAAGAGCTGGAGAATTTCAAGAACAACGCGCACGAAGAGATCAAACGCACCAAAGTGAAAGTCGAAGATCAGTTGCAGGAAAATCCTTGGGCTACCTTGGGCTTGGTGGGCTTAGTCTGTTTTGTACTGGGGATGATTTTCGCGGGCCGATTCTCGTCGTCAAGGAAATCGGATTGAAGTGGATTTTGCGCTTGGCCTGGATTTTCTATGGCCAACATTTGCAGTCACGCATGGTTCGCCAAGCCAAGCGTAAGGGCGTCGCCGCTTATTTACGGGTGCTTCAAGGAAGTCGTTTGCTGATCGTCGGCGCGCTGCTTGGTTTTATAATGTTGCAAGTGATGGTTCTCGCTGGGTTTAGTGCATTGATCACGGCATTTTTGCTGATCGACTATGACTGGCACACCAAACTGGAAATCTTGCTGGGATTTAGCCTTGTACTTTTCTTAGGTCCGATGGCGCTGCTTATGTGGGTACTTTCGGAACGCGCCTGGTATCGACACTCCGGCGCGGCCAAAATGGTCGACGATCTCAATCGCGACCCGAATTAGAGCGTTCCACCCCAACCGATAGTTTTTTGATTCACAGTGGACAGCGTCCAGTCGGTGCGCACTTGACGGTTTGCCAGCAGTTTCCCGTCGGCGTTCGCATCGCCTGTCAACGGCTCGGGTTCAATCACTAAATGGCTAGCCTTGGTTTTGATCTTTTTCCACAGCGCCAGCGCCATGGCCGGATCAAAAGCCTCTTGACAACCCCCGGTGAGAGCAGAGACGCTCGCCATTCAAGCAAGGAGTAATGTTATGAAAATCTGGATTCAAGTTGCCGTAGTTGTGGCCGCAATGACTGCGTTTGGCGCCCATGCCAAAGGCAAAAAAGGCGCGTGCAAAAAACATATTGAAAAGGCCTGCAAGTCGGCCGGCTTCAAAAAACATAAGGACTGTTTTAACAAAGTGATCGCAGGCGAATCCGTGCCCGGAGTTTCCGTGGATTCTTCGGATGTGTCGGCTTGTAAGAAGCACGGCCACTAAACAGAAATGTTGGTGAAACGGTTGAGCGTACCGAATCCGCTTGACCGTTTCATCTGTTTCAAACAGCTGCGCAAACGCCCTACTCGTTGTCCTTTTTGAGTTCTCGCAAAATCCATTTGGCAAAGATCAAGATGGGCAGAGTCACCAGAACCGCGGCCGCAAGAAAAATCAGCTCCGTGCCGGTTAAATTGAATTCGGGATTCATTTTAACAGACTCTGTATGACGTAAAAATGCAGGGTCGCGGCCACTATCACCATAACGTGAAAGAGCTCATGATAGCCAAAAAACTTGGGTGAAGGATTGGGGCGTTTGAGCGCATAGACCACGGCCCCCGCAGTGTAAATGACTCCCCCCACAATCAGCATCCACAGCCGTCCAAAACCAAGGGCCTCACGGAGCTCGCGCACATAGTAAACATAAATCCATCCCATGCCGATGTAGAGCAGGGCCGAAAGCCATTTTGGCGAGTGCACCCAAAACAAACATTTCATGATTCCGCAAATTGCCACCAGCCACATGGTCAAGAGTAGCGTCAGACCCACGCGCGGCGGAAGTGCTAACAGGCACATGGGTGTGCCAGTGCCGGCAATCAAAACAAAGATCGCCGAATGATCAATGCGCTTCATCCATACGCGGCCGGTGTCACCCCAATCCGGTCGGTGATAGAGCGCGCTCACCCCGAACATGCCGGATAAACTCAATGAATAAATCACCGCCGACCAGACATGACGCAGGCCATGGGTCTCCGCCACCAGCATCGCACAAGCGCCAAACGCCACAAAGAATGCCGCCTGATGAAAATGTCCGCGCAGAAGAGGTTTGTGACCTGGATGAAGCATGAGAGATCATGCCAAGGGTGGCTGTGGCGGGCAACCTATTACCAACGGCGGCAAACTCAGGTGACGCTGGCACGAAATCGCGTTACTGGTCTGCTATGGAAAAACAATTAGTCTTCCCCATGGCCTTTTACGTTCTCTACATTTGGGCGCTGGCCGTACTGAACTTTAGAGTGCGCAACCAAGCCGTTAAGAATAAACAGATTCATGTGAGCTACTTCAAGGCTTTCCGTGGCGAGGTCCCGGAACAGGTGACGGTTTTTGGCCGCCACTACGACAATCAGTTCCAGCTACCGCTGTTATTTCTTATCGTGAGTTTGGCGCATTTGGTGTTAAAGCAAGCGGGCCCCTGGACCCTTGTATTGGCTTGGGCCTTCGTGATTTCGCGGATGGGACACACATGGGAACACCTGGGCAAGAACCGCGTTTTGAAGCGAGTGCTGTGGTTTACTAGCGGGTGGATCTTGCTTGTCGCCCTTTGGGCGCAGCTCAGTTATTTCGCTCTCTAATGAATCCCATCCTCGATATCATAAACAATGCGAACCGACTCATCATTGCCTGGCGCAAAGGAAAGGTCATTAAATACAATCGCATTCCAATCCGAGCGGTAAATCCAGTAGCCGTTCTTGCCGCCGGGCACCTCCTGGGCGCCATGAAAGACCCGAATGGTCGCAGGAATCGGCCGATCCTTTAGCACCATACGCGGGGTCACCACCACACTGGCTAAGTTGGCGCCAAGATTAGCGAGATTATTACCGAACAAGGGATCACAAAGTTTAAAGGCGCTGCCACTGATTTGCCTTAGGAGCATTTCAAATTTACTGCCTAACCAGGAGAACGGATCGTCGGTGGCCAAGCACCAGTCCGTGGGGTTCAAGAAACCATAGAACAAGACTTTATCTTTTTTGCCATTCTTAAATCTCATCAAATTCTGCACAAAGAGATCGGTGGTCATTCCGCTTTGCTCGGGCGCATCGCTCACCAAAATGATCGCCAGCCAAGCATCGGGCCGCAAAAAACCCGGATATTTGGTGAGGGTATTGACGACGGGCTCATAAGTCTCTTCGGTGACATCCCCATTTAAGCCCAGGCGTTGCACGGCGCTTTTGAATCGAAGGTTCACGTCGGGCATAGAGTAGTCGGCCAAATCACCGGGAGCCATTCCGAGATAAGGTGCATCGTAAACCGTGGTCGAGATCATACCTATGCGCCAGCGCAAGGTGCTCCCTTGCACTAGACCGTCGATGAATTTGTCGGTGTTGGCAATTACGGTTTGTTGATGCGGTTGCATGCTGCCGCTGTTATCGATCACCCACAGGATGTCGAGGTTGGCGTTGCCAGTCATCTCTTTTAGTTTATATTGAGCATCGACGTGTCTAGCATCGGGTACGACATAAAGAAAATCACTTGGTCGGTTGCAACCCGCGAGGATGAGAGAACCCACACATAAACTATAGAAGTATTTTTTCATATGCCCCCACGCCCGAGTTGGAACCTTTATAAATAGGGGAAACCAGCGTGGCAGTGGGGTCAACAGAAATAAAACGCGAAGGCCAGGGTCCAGTGCGGTCCGAAACCAAACGCGAAATGGTCGGCAGCTTTAGTGGCTCGGTGAATATTCAGGTCAAAGGTCGGGGCCGAGCGATTGACGGCATGATTCGAAATAAACACGGTTTCTCCTGGGTGAATGATTTGTGGTCCAATTGCGGTGGCGGCTTTGGCCACGCTAAACAAAAAAAAACGTGACGGCCGAATCGAAGAAATGGAACTTTCTCGTCTGAAAATAAATAATATTCGGCATCGGCTTTGGATTTCATATTCATCACAGGCCCGAATTCCCAATACCGCAGATGATTCTCTTGCGGACCCGCACGTGAACTCAATGCCCGGGCAAATTCCACTCGCTGCGCCTCACCGACTGGCGCTTGCTGGCGAAGCACCAGTAGCGGATGACTGTCGAGCAGAGCCACGATTTGCGATGCCTGACTCTGGTGGAGCGCAAAGGCCGCCGTGATCCCACCCCAGTCGGAGCCCATCGCCGGCTCTTTCCATCCGCCCACAGGTGCTAAAAGATTTGGTGGGAAGCCGGCGCTGAGTCATTCGTGCCGGCAATGGTCTAAATGCTAAACGAGAATCCAGACATGATGGTCATGCCCTCGGTGTGAGCTTTTCTGCCATCGATCGTGACGTTGTTGGTTAAACTGCGCACATAGCTGAGCTCAACGATCACCGACTTGTCGTGTTTACGACTGACAGGAATCGCGCCACCCAAGGCCGCAATAGCCGGGAGGTCAAACGACTTAGCCGAAACATCACTTGATGTGGTTTTGGTAAAAAGCCAGTAGCCGCCTGAATAATTCTGCGAGAGAAGTAAAGAGGGCATCAAACCCGCCTTAAAATAAACCGTGCTGTTCGGATCGCCAAAAAAGTTGACGCGAGCAAGGACTGGAACCGAAAGATATTCAAGACGCAAGCGGTAGGTATAAAAATCGACGTCCTTACTCATTTGATAGTTATTATAAACAAGACCTGTTTGCAAACTGACCGGCCCGGATCCCAACTCGGCAAAACCGCCAATCGCAACGCCGGCACTCGAATCCCAGCTGTTGTCCAAGCTGCCTTTGAGATTCATGACCGTCAAACCCCCGATCGGAGTCAGCCTGAACACGGATTCGCTGCGCGCCGGACGAGTGGCTTCGGCCGGTGTGCTGTCTTTAAAGCTCATGGTCGGATGGTCTTCCGCGTGTGCATTCAGAGCCGTCGCCACTAGGGCCAAAACCAACATATTGTTATAGAGACTCTTCAGTTGCGGATCCTTTGTTTAAATTAGGAGGTCGAGAATTAGTTTTTGCACGGGGTGTACCGACCTGGAACGCATTGGATTTGATTTAGGCGGGTAAGGGACGAGAATTGTTAGACAGACGTCGGAAACCGAATGTCTCAAAATGGGATTAGGGATAGTGCTGGTCTAGGGTGTAGAAATTAGCCCGTTTTGCGCATGGCTAGATTCCCGGCTTTCAGCACCTGAACTTGCGATGCATAATCCGCACTGGTGGCGCAAGGTACTCCGATAGCGGGCGCATTCGGCGGTACCAATTCCAGGG
>JANXMF010000233.1 GCA_025354795.1 Pseudobdellovibrionaceae bacterium | reverse complement strand
CACGCGTAACACATTGGCAAGCTCTACATATGCGGCTTTGGGCTTCTCATCGAGCTTAATAATTTGACGAAAAATCTCCTCGGCCTGTTGATAGCGCTCATCGGCGAGCAATGTCTTGCCGAGGGCCAAGCGATATTCCGTGACTAGTGGATAGTTGCTCACCAATTTCAAATAGTATTCGACACCCACATCCACGCCTTGGAGACCCGCGAGCGCCTGAGCGTAAACGATTTGTGCTTCGCGATGATTGATGTCGATTTCCACAGCCTTAGCGGCGTAATTATAAGCCATCTTATAATCTTTTTTGGTGGCCAGCGCCGCCTTCGCCATAATGATCTGCGTTTCCACGTCGTTCTCGTAAAGACTCAATGCCGTTTTTCCAAAGGCCAAGGCGCCCGAAGTGTTGCCCCGCTTAAGCTCCACCAGAGCCATGCCGCGAAAGACTTCGTAACTCTTGGGGTTGACCTGGCGCGCGGTTTCTAGCACGCGGGTGGCAGCCATAAAATTATACCGCTGGGCCTGGTAGTCCGCCATGGTCACATAGGCTTCGATCAAGGTGGGATCGGCCTTGATCGCCCGGCTCAGCCATTCGATGGCCTCGGTGGGAAAACTCAAACGCCACAAACACTGCGCGGCCTTAAGGGCGGCATTGGCGTTTTTCTGATCGTCCTCAAATGCCGCTTTATAGTGCGCCTGCGCCGCCTGACAATCGCCCTCACGCGCGAACTGGTCTCCCTCAAGAATAAATTGCTGCCCTTTAACTTTAATACCCTTTAATTTTTCAATGCCGCCGAGTTGCACCACTAAGTTTTTGGCGCCGATATTGGACGAGTTCATGGCGAAAGCTTTTTGCGCGAAGCCCAGTGCGTGGCGCTGATCGCCCTTTTTGAGCGCGATCTCAGCCAAACCAAAAAGTCCGCGTGAGAGCGTGGGGCGAGGCGCATCCTCACTTTGCAGCGCCTGATTCAACAGCTGTTCGCCTTGTTGAAAGTGACTAAAATATTTGTACTCCAACAGGCCAAGTTCAATGCGTGCGACGGTGTGTCCGGGATTACCTTTGAGGACTTGCCGGTAGAGGCTGGCCGCCTCGTTGTACCTTTCCATCTTAGTTTGCGCTTGCGCTTCCGTGACATAGGTGAGCGTCCACTGCGGCCATAGCTTTTCGGCCGACTGCAAATAGTTGATGGCGGTGGCGTGATCGCTGGTCAGGTCGAGCAGATAACCCTTGAGAAAATAAAAAATAATCGGCGGAGAGGTCTCATTGGCGCGGGCATCGAGCATAGCTTCGACCAGGCTCTTGGCTTCTCGAATCCGCGCGCGCACCAGCAGATCGACTACCCGGCAAGTGGCCGAATGCACGCCTGAGGGATCGACCGCAGCCGACATCTGGACCACCGTCGCGATCGCCCGTGAGTCCGCGGAGTCTTGATGGGAATACGGCCACAGCTGCAGATAATCTAGGCAAAGGAGCGCCATGACTTCGCCGTTCTTACCGTCACGCTCGATCACGAAAACCAAATCGTTTTGCGCGCGTAAGTAACCGTCAAAAGTATCTTTTAAGAATTCGCCCACACCTTGGCGCACGCGTGGTTTCAAGGTCTCGGCCGCTTCGGGCTTAATGTTTTTACGTGGCGCCAAGAGATGGACCCTCTCTTCCGTGGTCTCATTGGTATTCAAGAGCAGCGCCGCCAGCGCGAGGCCGGCCACAGCAACCAAAATCGGAACCGTGGCTCGGCTGACGAATGCCTTCCAAAACTGGGGACGAGTGTCGATCAGTTCAATATCTTCGGGCGGGGGCCTGCGTTTTTTTCGCCGCCGGGCTTGGCGCGATGGCGCCGGTGGCGGGGGGTCGCTTGAGCGAGTGGCATCAGTGACATTGATCGCCTGGCTAAGTGATCGCTGCGGAGTCGAAGTGGCAGAAGGTTCTGCTCCGCCGGTTTTGGTGGCGCGGCTTTTGAATTCCACTATGGGGGTATCGTCACTGGGGCCTGCAGTTTCGTTTTCGCTCAGCACCTCCAACAGCTTGTCGAAGAACCGCGGATCTTGCGATATGGGTATCCATTTTCCGTCGGGATAATGGGCGATCGACTCATCTCCTGAGAATTCGCTGCGACCAATTTTTGCCAAGACCTGCTCCGTGCTGAATGGCCCATCAATTTGGCCGTTGGCTGCGCGGATGATCCAGCGTCGATTGCTTTTACCCATATGCAACTTTCAATTGTACAATATTGAGCTCGGTTACGACATAGCTCGCTGGTCTAGGATGCGCGCGCTTTAAGTTTTTAACCTTTGGATTTTCGCTCCGAGGGCCGTGAGTTTGGCTTCCATCTTTTCATAACCGCGATCCAAATGGTAAATGCGGTTCACGGTGGTCTCGCCGCTGGCCACTAAGCCCGCTAAAATCAAGCTCGCGCTGGCGCGAAGATCGGTGGCCATGACCGGAGCGCCCATCAACTGGCCACACGTCCCGCGCACCACCGCCACCCGCGTTTTCGGCGTTATGTCGGCATTTAAGCGCACCAATTCCTGTACATGCATAAAACGATTTTCAAAGACCGTCTCGGTGATCACGCTGGTGCCCTGGGCTTGAGTCATAAGTGCCATAAACTGTGCTTGTAGATCGGTGGGAAAGGCCGGATGCGGAGAGGTGGTGATGTCCACGCCGCGCCACTCTTTGCACTTATGCACAGTCATTGAAGACTTATCCACCGAGATTTTGAAACCGCTCTCCGTGAGTTTCACATTGAGCGACTCCAGATCTTGAGGTTGGCATTTATCGACCGTCACTTCGCCGCCCGTGATGGCGCCGGCGAGCAGCAGCGTCCCGGCCTCGATGCGGTCCGGAATCACCGAATGTTCCGCGGCTTTTAACGCCTCCACCCCACGAATTTTTATGATACTGGTTCCGGCGCCTTCCACGCGCGCGCCCATTTTATTAAGATAGTTGGCAAGATCTAGAATCTCAGGCTCCTTAGCCGCATTTTCTATCAGGGTCTCTTGTTCCGCCAAGCTTGCCGCCATCATCATATTTTCAGTCCCACCGACAGTGGGCGACTCAAATAGGATTTTTGCGCCTTGCAGGCGCAGTGTTTTACCCAAGACATAGCCCGACTCGACCGTGATTTCCGCGCCCAAAGCTTTCATGCCCTCTAAATGCAAATCAATGGGGCGAGTGCCGATGGCGCAACCACCAGGCAGACTTACTTTGGCTTCGCGAAAACGCGCGAGCAGCGGACCCAGCACCAGAATGCTGGCGCGCATCTTGCGCACGATATCGTAAGAGGCCTCACAGGTTTTCAGCGGTTTTACCACTATCCGCAAAGTGCCGCTGCGGAGAGAAGTCGTGCAACCCAGACTCTCCAATAATAAACATGCATGGTTTACATCCACCAAGTCGGGAACATTGTGCAGGACGTGTTCGCCGTCGGCCAGCAGGGTTGCGAAAATCAATGGCAGTACCGCGTTTTTGGAACCGCTCGCCCGCACCACGCCACCGAGAGTGTGCCCGCCTTGAACCGTCATTTTATCCATCTCTACCTCACTCGCTCAGCCGAAATCACCCGCTCATGCCCAGCCAAATCTTTATCAATTTCGATCTTTTCCAATTGCAATCCCAACATTATCTCTCTTGCTGCGGACATTTGACCAGCGCCAATTTCACACACAAACACCCCGCCCAGCGCCAGGTGCCGCGAAGCCCATGCGCTCCAAGCGCGAATCGCATCTAAGCCGTCAGCGCCTGAGTAAAGCGCAGCATGCGGCTCGAAGGCGTGAACCGAGTCTTGCACGTTCATATCCCCCAGTGCGACGTAAGGCGGATTGGCCACAATGAGTTCGAACTGAACTGGTGGTCGCCACGCCACCACCTCGGACTGCACCACCCGCGCCTCGAGCCCTAAAGCCTTGGCATTTTTCTGAGTCACCGCGCAGGCGAGTGCTGAGCTGTCCACCGTCCACAACGTGGCGGTTTTGATTTCTTTGAGCAAGCTTAAACCTAAGCACCCGCTTCCACAGCCCAAATCTGCAAAATTCAACACCTGGCGGCCGCGGGCGAGCGCCACTTCCAGCACATGCTCGGTTTCAGGCCGCGGAATTAATATCCCGGGCTCCACCAAAAATTCATTTTTCCAAAAACCTTTTTTCCCAGTGAGATACGCCAGCGGCACTCCACGCGCGCGCTCCTGTGCCCAACTTCTGACCACATTCATTTTTCCGCACTCGACCGCGGCTTGAATGAGATGGCGTGCCTCAAGAGCGGAACCCAAGAGCGCGGCAATTTCTTGTTCCAGTTCGGAGTGCATTAGGTTTGCGTTTGCTGCTTAAGCGCTTCGGCTTGATAGTGCGTGATGAGCGGTTCAATCAAAGGATTTAAGGCTCCATTCATAACTTCCGTAATAGAGTGAATTGTAAGCCCAATGCGGTGATCGGTGATGCGCGACTGCGGAAAATTATACGTGCGAATGCGCTCCGAACGATCACCGGTTCCGATCTGCGCCATGCGTGCGTCAGAAGCCGCCTGCCGCACTTTTTCTTCCTCGGCCTGCTTGAGGCGCGAATACAACACCTGCATCGCCTTGTCTTTATTCGAATGCTGCGATTTTCCGTCCTGGCAAACCACCACTAAACCGCTTGGAATGTGGGTCACGCGCACGGCGGATTCTGTCTTGTTCACCGACTGACCGCCGGCGCCGCCTGAGCGCATCACATCAATACGCAAATCCTTGGCGTCGATTTTCACTTCGTTTTCTTCAGCTTCCGGAATGACGGCGACCGTGATCGTCGAGGTGTGCACGCGGCCCTGGGCCTCGGTTTTCGGCACGCGCTGCACGCGGTGCACGCCACTTTCATACTTTAACACGGAATAAACTTTTTCGCCGGTCACAGTGGCAATGACCTCTTTGTAACCGCCCACATTACCATCGGAAATTGACAGCGTCTCCACCCGCCAGCCGCGCTGACCGGCGTAATGGGTGTAGGCTCGGTAAAGCTCTTGCGCGAACAGACTGGCTTCATCGCCGCCGGCGCCCGCGCGAATTTCGAGAATAATATTTTTATCGTCATTGGGATCTTTGGGTAGCAGCAGAACTTTTAACTGCTCCTCGAACTCGATCTTACGTTTTTCTAGCACCACAATGTCTTCTTTGGCCATTTCGCGCAAATCGGCATCGTTTTCAGTATCTAAAATCTGTTTATTGCCGTCGAGCTCCGCGCGCGCCTTCTTGAAATCACGAAACACCGTGACGATTTTCTCGAGATCGGAAAGTTCCTTCATCATATTGCGGTAACGACTCTGGTTGTCGGTTACGCCCGGCTCCATCAACGCCTGTTGAATCTGCTCAAAGCGCTTCTCGACCTCGGTCAGCTTGTCAAACATGTGTAACTATCCACCCATGCTGCCGAGGAAGTCTCCATTGGTTTTGCTATGCTGCAATTTATCCAGCAGGAATTCCATACTGTCGACCACATTCATCGGCGCGAGGACTTTGCGCAAAATCCACAGGCGATTCAATTCATTTTTCTCGATCAACAAATCCTCTTTACGCGTGCCCGACTTATTGATGTCCATGCACGGGAAAATACGCTTTTCCATCAGCTTGCGATCCAGGTGAATCTCAGAGTTGCCTGTACCTTTGAATTCCTCGAAAATCACTTCGTCCATCCGCGAACCGGTGTCGATCAAGGCCGTGGCGATAATCGTTAAGCTTCCACCCTCTTCAATATTGCGGGCGGCACCGAAAAAGCGTTTTGGTTTATGGAGGGCATTGGAATCCACACCGCCGGAGAGAATTTTTCCAGAAGGTGGGACCACGGTATTGTAGGCTCGGGCCAAGCGCGTGATGGAATCGAGTAAGATCACCACGTCATGTTTATGCTCCACTAAGCGCTTAGCTTTTTCGATCACCATCTCGGCCACTTGCACGTGGCGCGTGGGCGGCTCGTCAAAGGTCGAGCTGATGACTTCGCCCTTCACCGTGCGGGTCATGTCCGTGACTTCCTCAGGTCGCTCATCGATGAGAAGTACGATCAAGAAAACTTCGGGATGATTTTTGGCGATCGCATTGGCGATGTTTTGCATCAACACGGTCTTACCGGTGCGCGGCGGCGCCACGATCAGAGCCCGTTGACCTTTTCCCAGCGGCGCCATCAAATCCACGACCCGAGTGGTCGCTTCTTTAGGGTCATATTCAAGGCGTAAACGCTCGTTGGGATAAAGTGGCGTTAAGTTATCAAATAAGATCTTATCCTTAGCTTTTTCCAGCGGCTCGTAGTTGAGCGTGTCGACTTTGAGCAGCGCAAAATAGCGTTCGCCATCTTTAGGAGGTCGCACGGTTCCACTGACCGTGTCCCCGGTGCGCAAACCAAAGCGGCGAATCTGCGACGGACTCACATAAATATCATCCGGACCCGGCAGATAATTGTAGTCTGGCGAACGCAGAAAGCCATAGCCATCGGGCAGAATCTCCAAAACTCCATTTCCGAAAATATCGCCTAACTGCGCGGCACGTTTCAGAATTTCAAAAACCATATCTTGGCGGCGCAGGCCTGCGGCGTTTTCCACTTTGAGCTTGAGTGCCAGCTGGGTGAGCTCACGAATGTCTTTGGATTTAAGGTTTTTCGAGTTGAGCTCCTTGCGCTCCTCCTCGGTCAGATTAATCTCAGAAAGATCGACTGGAACTTCATCACCCGGGGGATCATCGTGGTGAATTTCAGGCCGTTGGTCGAGGTGATTGCTGTGATAGCCGCCATTGCGCTCGCCACCGCCGCGATCACCGCGGTCGCGGTCGTTGCGCCCGCGAAAATTTTGATACGGCTTTTTGCCACCGCCACCGCGATGATTATCGCGACCTCCGCCGCCACCGCCTCGCGGCTTAAATGGACGGCGATTATTGTCTTCGCGATCGGCGCGGGAGGTTTCAGCGTCCGCAACCCCTTCTGAACCAGCTGATTTTGGCGGCGGTGGGCCTTGGTCAGAGGAAGTCGGTTTAGCATCGTTGGCATCTTTAATTTGGGGATTCGTTTTACTGTCGTCCAAGAATTCTCTTTTGGTAGGGTTTTGATCGATCTCAGCCATTGATCCGGCTGGATTCAAATTTAGGTGGATCTCATTTTGTCGGACTCCCTCTATTTATGAAGGAAGCGGGGATTTTGTCAATACGACCTCCATTTACGTCGCAATTTGGATCGCTTTCTTGTGAAATCCCATTTTATTTCAAAATGTTAGGAAAAATGTCAAAGATTTTTACACGGCGCGCCGCAAGTTTAGGCAAATACTCAACTTCCGGGCATAGGGAGCCGATCCATACTTTGAACGGAGGACAAGCCATGCACGATAAGCAAAACAAAGTGCCGGCACCGCGTATTCCGCTGCAAATGCAGATCGAATTTCGCAAGAGCTATGGTCGACAAAATGCGCACGGGACCCTGAAGAATATAAGCCTAACCGGCGCATTTTTAGAAACGACTTCGCACGAGCTGGCCACAGAAGATAAAGTCATTTTGGAGTTTGTCGTAAGCGAACGCTCCCGAAAAATGGCCGCCACCATCATTTGGAAGAGTACCAAAGGCTGTGGCGTAGAATTCAAACCCTTTAACAAACGTGATGTGCAAATCGTCGACGACCTCATGTACTTCGTACAGAATCGCCGCGAATTTCGCAAAAACCTTCTCGAAGATATTTTTAAACAAGCTGCCTAATATTATTCAATCTGGGTCTGCGTGCTGGTGTTGAAGTCAATCTGCCGGCGCGCACGCTTCTTACGAATCGAAATAAACAGAGCCGCAGCCGCTAATAACAACACTGCACCTACGCCCAAGGCAAAAGTCTGGCTTTGATCCGCCATGGGATCGGTTGCCGGCGGGGGTTCCTTGTGTTGCGCCTGTTCGGGCGGTGGGGGCGGAGGTGGGGGCGGTGGTGGGGGTGGCTCCACAGTCCCCGTCGCGACACCTTGGGCTGGATCTGTCGGGGGCGGAGGCGGTGGTGGGGGCGGTAAGTCACCGGACGGAGGTGGCGGCGGAGTATTTGAGACTTGATCGCCCGCTGGCGGAGGCGCCCCACCCGCACCCGGATCAGGTGCCGGCGGTGCATCCGGCGTCGCCGGTGACGCACCTTCGGTCTTCGCTAAAGTCTGCGTGGCTTCGGAATTGGGCCAATACTTTAACTGTGTGCCTTCTTCCATCGCACTCTTGGACTCCACCGTATTGGTGGCCCAAAGTTCTTTCCAACTATTTTTATTACCGAGCAATTCCTTGCCCACTTTTTTAAGATCGTCTCCGGCCTTGGCGGTGTAAACTGTAGGCGCGATGCCCGCATCTTCATAAAACGTACGCACCACCGCATCGTCGGTCGGGCGCTGCGGAGAATTGTAATAAAACTTATCGCCCACTTTCACCGGACGCGAACAATTGTGCGCATTGGCTTTACACAATTCTTTGACCCGGTCTTTGCTGGCGAAAACTTTTTGACTGATGCTCTCAGGACTATCGCCTTCACGCGCGATATAGACCGCATTCAAAAAAACCTTGCCGTGTTTGCGCGGCTGAATATCTATCTTTTGCAAACTCGCCAGCTGCTTAGGGGCGGAGTCGGCGGCGGACGGTTCGGGCGTACCAGGCTCGCCAGGAGGGGGCGTGGCGGCCATTTCCGGTTCGGCGGGTGGAGCCACGCCCGCGTCACCGGGAGGTAATGGTTCTTGGGAAGGAACTTCGGTCGGCGGTTGTTGCGCTATCGTATCGGCGGGCGGAGTCTCGGTCAGATCATTGGCGGCGTTGTCGAGTGCGGCCTTGCTATCACCACCCGGGGCAGCCTTATCATCCGGCGCCAAATCATCGGCACCGAGATCCGCGACGGCACCCCCACCGGATTTATCGGGAGCTAAATCAGCATTGTTTTCTACCGCTTCGGTGGACTCAATCGATTCGTCGCCTCCGGCCTGCTCGATGTCGGCGCTCTCGTCCGTAGACTTTGAGGTGCACGCGTTGGTCCCGAAAACCAAAAACGCGGCGAGGGCGAATATCATATACTTCCTGAACATGACGCATACCTCGGTTGTTGCAAGTAGATCCAGCTTTGATTACAGCACACCGGCCAAAAGCGTGAAAAGATAATTTGATATTGCCGGACGTAAGTCGCAGCAGGGACAAACGGCTAGAGCGGCGCTGCTAGCGCGATTTTTTGCGCATGCATTGCGCTCCGCTGAGCTGCTTGGTGAGAAGGGCAGAGGCGGATTTTCCCTTGAGACTCAACCGCACGCCGGCGCGAACGTGATGGCGCGCGAACCAGCCGAGATTGGCTTCCAGCGCAAAGAGCGCCGGACCTCGGCTTTGGTATGTGGGCGGACTGAGGTCCATTAGCGATGGCGCTACTCTCATATCCTGAATATCGATCAAAATTCCGCAACCGTCAAAAAAACCGATGCTCAGTGCGATCAAAGTGTTCTTCATCCAAAAGTTTTGCTCACGCGGTTCACTAAACACAAATAGCATGCCTATGCCTTCCGCCATTTTCTCAATGTTCATCAATCCGAGCTCACGGCGTTTTTCGTCATCGGCAATATACGCTTCCAGGTGCGCGGCGCCGACCTGCAATTCATTTGTTTTATATTCCCTGTTCAAGTCACGAGCCCCGGCCGCACTCGCGAGCAGCGCCAAAAAATATTTCAAAAGTCCTCCCAGGCCAGGGCCACGCCATAGCGCACGCCGCGGGTGGAAACTATCATTTCATTCTTGTTTAGAGCGTGCAGCACACTCTGTAAAATCAATACGCCGGGAACGATTACATCTTCGCGTCCCGGCTGCATGCCGGGCAAAGCCGCCCGTGCGTCCGCGGGAAGAGCGGAGAGCCGGTCTAACCAGTGCTTCATTTTCGTCATTGTCAGACGATAGTGGTGGATGAGATTTTCCTGAAAGGGAATTGCCTGGTCGAGCGCCGCCAGCGTGGTGGGTGTACCGGCCACCGCCACCACATCATGAAATGGGCCCGCCGGCATTAAAGCCTCCTCAAGCGCAGTTTCGATATAGGCGCGTAGTTTGTCCAGCTCACTGTTGGCAATCGGATCCGTTTTTACAAAGAGTTCAGACAGGCGCACGCTGCCGATGTCCACGCTGCAAGCGTCGAGCTGACCATATTGGCGGCTGATGATCTCGGTTGAGCCGCCGCCAACATCAATCACCGCTAAACCGTCGCGCTCGACCCAATCGCTGAGGGCGCCGTTGAACGTGAGCTCGGCCTCTTTAAGACCGCTCACAACGTGAATGGGAATGTCATACTTATGACCCAACTCCAGCAATTTGGCGGCGTTTTTCATGTCGCGCGCGGCACTCGTGGCGACCGCGATCACTTTGTCACAAGCATGCCGCAAAATAGTGCCGCGATAATTGGCGAAGCAGGCCTCCAACCGCGCCAGCGCGTCGACATGGAACTCGCGCGTGGCATGAACGCCTTGGCCCATGCGCGTGATGGTGGTCTCATCGTGCACGACCTGCAGTTGGCCGTCTTCCACGTTGGCGATCAACAGTAACGAAGTGTTGGATCCTAAATCGAGCGCCGCCACACGCATACTTTAGCCCTTTAGCTTGGCTTGCAAGATTTGATTGACCGACTCTGGATTCGCCTGACCTTTCGACGCCTTCATCACCTGGCCTACAAAAAAACCAAACAATTTTGTTTTACCCGCGCGGTAGTCATTGACGGAATTGGCATTGGCGGCAAGTACTTCATCTACCAATTTCTCAATGGCCGAGGAGTCGGTAATCTGGCTCATGCCTTTGCTTTTCACGATCTCTTGCGGACCTTTGCTGGTCTTAAACATTTCGGCAAAAACATCTTTCGCCATCTTGCCTGAAATCTCTTTGCTGTCGATCAACAGAATCAATTGTGCGAGATCGGCGGCGGCCACCGGGCTCTTTTCTATCTCCAATTTAGCATCGTTCAAATCCCGCAGCAAATCCGTCATAATCCAATTTGAAGCGGCTTTAGGGTTTTTCGAAAGGTGCGCGACCTCCTCAAAAAAATCGGCCTGAGCTTTTTCAGTGGTGAGCACAAACGAATCATAAGCCGGAACCTGATACTCAGTTTGAAAGCGCTGCGCGCGCGCGAGCGGCAACTCCGGAAGGCTTGACTTAAGTTTGGCCAGCCATGCGTCGTCGACCACCAAGGGCAAAAGGTCGGGGTCAGGGAAATAGCGGTAATCGTGGGCTTCTTCCTTTAAACGCATGGTGACTGTGCGATTCTTGGTCGGATCATAAAGCCGGGTCTCTTGCTGGATTTTTTCCCCGGTCTCGAGGCAATCAATCTGACGGTGAATTTCATATTCAATGGCTTTTTCCACGAAACGAAAAGAGTTGATATTCTTCAATTCGACTTTGGTGCCAAATTTCTTTTCGCCCTTTTTGCGCACGCTCACATTGCAATCGCAGCGCATGGAGCCCTCTTCCAGATTGCCATCGCAAACATTCAAGTAGCGCAAAATTTTGCGCACCGTGCGCGCATACTCGGCGGCCTCTTGCGGAGTTTTCATATCGGGTTCTGAAACGATCTCGAGCAACGGAACGCCGGCGCGATTCAAGTTGATTAGCGTGAATCCACCCTGGTGCACGGACTTTCCAGCATCTTCTTCCATATGAGCGCGGGTGATGCCGACGCGGCGAATTTCACCGTCGAGAAAATAATCGACAAAGCCGGCTTCGCACAACGGCTCATCGTATTGCGAAATCTGATAGCCCTTGGGCAAATCCGGATAAAAATAATTCTTGCGCGCAAACACCGACTTTTTGCGGATTTTACAGTTCAACGCCAATCCGGTTTTGGCCGAATACTCCACCGCCAACTCGTTCAGCACTGGTAATGTGCCCGGCATGCCTAAACTGACCGGATGGGTGTGCTCGTTGTCGGCGCCGCCAAAATGTGCGGAGTCGGATGAAAATATTTTGCTCGCAGTGAGAAGCTGCGCGTGGATTTCTAAACCAATGACAGCTTCCCAATCATTGTAAGACATTCGGGAGCTCCTTAATGGCCATGGCCTCTTCAATCACAGCACCGACATTAAACAAATGCTGTTCCTGAAAATGCGCGCTCAACAGTTGCACGCCGATCGGTAGACCTTGCGCCGAAAATCCCCCCGGCACACTCATGCCGGGAATGCCCACCAGATTGGCCGACGTGGTAAAGATATCGTTCAAATACATTGCGAGCGGATCCGAAATACGCTCGCCGATTTTAAATGCGGGCGCGATGCAAACCGGCCCCAGGATCACCTGACACTTGGAAAACACTTCGAGAAATTGCGCTCGCAACAGCCGACGCACCTGACATGCCTTTTTGTAGTAGGCATCGTAATAACCGCTGGAAAGCGCATAGGTGCCTAAAATTATGCGGCGCTTGACCTCGGAGCCGAAGCCCTCGCCTCGCGTGCGGCAATAAAATTCGGCGAGATCACGCGCGGGCTCCGTGGAGAAATCAGCGCGGTGGCCATAGCGCACGCCATCGTAACGTGCCAGATTGCTCGAAGCTTCGCTGGTGGCCACCAAATAATAAATCGACACCGCGATATCGGTCAGAGGCAATGAAACTTCAACTGTCTCGGCACCCGCCGCCCGCACCTGCGCGATCGCTTTGTCGACCGCACTCCGGGTTTCTGGCGTTAAGAGGTCCAAAAAATATTCTTTGGGCAAACCAACCTTTAGGCCCTTCAAATCCTTATTGATATTTTGACTCCACGTCGGCACGGGCTGTGCGGCGGTGGTGCTGTCGCGGGGGTCTCGACCTGCAATCGCTTCGAGGACGAGCGCGGAATCTTCCACGGTGCGAGTCATCGGGCCCGCTTGATCCAAACTCGAGGCATAGGCCACAATGCCATAGCGGCTAACGCGGCCATAGGTTGGTTTAATGCCGACAACGCCGCAAAAACTGGCGGGCTGGCGAATCGAGCCGCCAGTGTCCGTGCCAATGGAAGCGCAAGCTAAACCGCCGGCGACCGCGGCCGCGGAACCCCCGCTCGACCCGCCAGGCACGCGATCGAGATCCCACGGATTGCGACTGACCCCGAAATACGAAGTCTCAGAGCTGGAGCCCATGGCGAACTCGTCTTGATTGGTCTTACCAAGAGTAATGGCGCCGGAATTTTCTAACCGCTCAACCACGGTCGCGGAATAGGGCGGCACGAAGTCAGCAAGAATTTTTGAGCCCGCGGTGGTGCGCAGGTCTTTGGTACAAAGCATGTCCTTGATGGCCATCGGCACGCCTGCCAGCGGGCCCACATCTTCGCCCGTCGCCAGTTTGCGATCGATCGCGCGCGCCTGATCAAGCGCTCGCTCATTCACGGTAATGTATGCATTTAGACGGGGATTCCACTTTTCAATTTGCGTCAGAAACTGCGTCGTCGCTTCCGCCGCGCTCAATTCGCGCCTGTGAATGCGGTCGCGCAGGTTTTTCAAGCTCATCGTCAAAATTTCCATATTAACCCACCACCGGCGGAACTTTGAATAAATTGCCCACAGCCTCGGGTGCGGATGCGACGGCCACCTCAGCGTTGGCCCACGTCTCGACCTGATCGGCGCGCCAAAAAACCTCAATATCGGTGGGCGTGACCAGCGGCTCAACCCCTTCTGTCGGAACCTTAGCGACATTCTCAAAATGTTGCAAAACCGTGGACAGCTGGGCCGCGAGTCTCTTGGTTTCGTCAGGGCTGATCGACAGCCGCGCCAGGAAGGCCACCCGTGCCACTTCGTCCTCTGAGATCATGATCGTTCCCTTCGCTGTGAATGACCTTTCATATAAACTAAAAGATGCAGTGCAGGCAAGCTGGAGTTAGGCTTGAGCGGGATGTTATCGTGGGCGCGTATGTCCAAAGCAAAGAATCGTCACAACCAATTGCAACAAGAGATTCGTGAGCACGATTACAAATACCATGTGCTTGATCAGCCAAGTCTCAGCGATTTCGCCTACGACCAACTTTTCGCGGAACTTAAAGTACTCGAAGCCAAACACCCCGAATTGATCACGCCCGAGTCGCCCACTCAGCGGGTTGGAGGCCAGCCACTCGGTAGTTTCGCCAAGATCCCGCACCGCAAACCAATGCTCTCTCTCGCCAACACCTTTTCGGTGGAAGATTTGCGCGACTTTGATCAGCGAGTAAAAAAGGTTTTGGAAAGAGACGCCGACCTCAGTTATTTTTGCGAACTAAAATTGGACGGTTTAGCAATCGAGGTTATTTACGAAAACGGCAAAATGACAGGCGCTCTCACGCGCGGCGACGGCAGCGTTGGTGAAAACGTGTTGAGTAACGTACGCACCATCCGTAGCCTGCCGCTAAATCTGCCCGTCACCGCACCAGCCCTGCTCGAAGTGCGGGGTGAGGTTCTGATTTACAAAAAAGAATTTGCCCATCTCAACGAGTCCCAACAGGAGAGCGGCGAGGCGACCTTCGCCAATCCCCGCAACGCGGCCGCCGGGGCGATCCGCCAACTTGACCCGCGCATCAGCGCCGCTCGCCCGCTCAAAGTGCTATGCTATTCCCCGGGCTGGTCCGAGGATCTGCCGGTGCGCACCCAAACCGAATGGTTTGATTTTTTGAACGCCCATGGCCTGCCTTGCTTAAAATACGCCGAGTGGCCCGTGGTGCAAAAAGGACTCAAGAAGGGCTACAAAAAAGGCTTGCCCCTGGCCGCTCTATGCCAAGGCATCGACGCGGCTATCGCGTACTACGAAACCATCCAAAATATTCGCCATCAATTGCCGTTTGATATTGACGGGGTCGTGATTAAAATAAACTCTTACAGTTTACAAGAGACGCTCGGAATGGTGGCCCGCAGCCCGCGCTGGGCCACGGCCGCCAAGTTTAAGCCGGAACAAGGCCTGACCGTGGTGACCGGTATCCAGGTGCAGGTCGGGCGCACCGGCGCGTTAACGCCCGTGGCAGTGATGGCCCCTGTCAAGGTCGGCGGTGTGACCATCGTCAACGCCACTCTCCACAATCAATCGGAACTCGATCGCAAAGATGTTCGCGTCGGCGACACCGTTGTCATTCAACGGGCAGGCGACGTTATTCCCGAAATCGTAGAAGTCGTGCTCGCCAAGCGGCCCGCTCACACGAGCAAATTCAAGTTGCCGGCGAAGTGCCCGGCCTGTGGCAATGCCGCCGTGCTGATCGAAGGCGAAGTCGTCACTCGCTGTGTGAACCCTCTATGCCCGGCTGTGCTCGACGAGTCGCTTAAACATTTCGCTTCAAGGCGAGCAATGAACATCGAGGATTTGGGCGACAAAATTATCGAACAGTTAACCAAAGCCAAGCTGGTAAATTGTTTTTCCGACCTCTACCGCCTCACCAAGGACGAGCTACTCACGCTCGAGCGTCAAGGTGAAAAGTCCGCGCAAAATATTATTGAGAGTATTAATCACAGCCGTAACGTTAGCCTTGGCCGCTTTATTTATGCCCTCGGTATTCGTTTTGTGGGGGAACAAACCGGCAAAACGCTCGCTCAGCATTTCAAAACGCTGGACGGACTTCTGGCTGCTAATGAAGAGGAGCTGCTTCAAGTTGAAGATATCGGGCCCAAGATCGCGGCCTCTCTGCTTGACCGCCTGCAGAGTTCTGAGCTGCGCGCCGAGATCAAACGCCTGCTTAAAAGTGGCGTGACCATCGCGCTGGATAAAAACTCAAACATCGCCCAAGCTCTGCAAGGGCTTAGCATCGTGATCACGGGCACGCTCCCACGTCCTCGCGACGAGATCAAAGACCAAATCATCGCTTTGGGCGGCAAAAGTCCGGGCTCCGTGGGCAAGTCCACCGACTACTTATTGGCAGGAAGCGACGCGGGTTTGAAACTCGCCAAGGCGGAAGAGTTTGGGGTTAAAATCCTGGACTGGGAAGGGTTTCAAAAACTTGCCGGGTCGTAACGTTCTAGACTAGTCCTCTTATCCCCCCGGAACTATTATGAGTTCGCTCCGTTACGCCGATGAATAAGGGATGAATGGTCTCCTTCGGCTCCACATGGGGCTGGCCTTATTTGTTGGCGTAGTGAGTTTGCTTTTGTGGCGCAATAGCGGCCGCGAGCCTGTGCCTCAACCCATTCCCCGCTGCCCACTGATCAACGATGTGTCCTTGCGCCCCTTTGGTGACAGAGAGGTCAGCGCGAGAGTCGAGCGCATCGCGCACGATCAATTCAACGACGACTTTCTTTACAACAAAGAAGGCTCTGTCAAAGTAGGCGTGCGCGAACAGTGGGGCGGGTCATTGATTTTTTTCGGTGAAGCCGCCGACAGCATGAACACGCTTGACGATTCCGCTCTGGGCCGGGGCGTGCAGCTGCGCTTTCACGACGAAGCCCGCGCCACCCAACGCTGCCCCGTCGATAATCCAGGATGGATCGCCGCTCAAGCGGGAGACCGCTGTGGCCAAGGTTCTCAGGTTGACGCCGTGATTACGCAGCACGGGTTAATGTTAACCACAATTCCGACGCTGCTCAATCCGGATTGGAGTGCCCGTGACTGTAACAAAGGCTGCGGCGGACTCGTCAAAAAATCCCAGCTGCGCGTCACCGAGGCCTTGCGTTTTATCAACAGCCACGTGCTCGAAGTGGAGGTCGCGGTCACCAATTTGAGCGACCGCGATATTCACACCAAGCACGGCGAACGCAATGACTTCCCCGCGTTATTCGCGCGCAGAGGCGCCGACAACTTGCCCCAGCTGCGCAATGCCAACGGTGAAGTCCTCAGCGGCGACCGCGTGCCGGCCTCAGGCGCCAACCACGAACTTCGTATTCCGGGCGGGTGGGCCACTTACCAAAATGCGCAAGCCAGCTACGGCATTGGAATTTTTTGGGAAAATCACAACGAGTTCGTGCGCGTGCTTGAAGACGAAAATGAAGTGGGCCATTTGAGTTCAGACTTTGCCTTTTCCCTACCAGCGAAAGAGACCGTTTACGGCCGCTACTATCTCTTGCTCGGCGGTTACGACGCCGTCAAGCGCTTAGCAGAGGATCTCGATCACACGCTGGCACCCTTTGGCCGCATTGAACTCAATCGCATCGAGGATGATACCCGCACCGTTACACTTTCCGGCTGGGTGCTCGACAACAAAGATGTGAGTAGCCTTGAGCTGTGGATCGACGACAAAAAGATTTCGGATCTAACTTTCAATTCCCAGCGCGCCGACATTTGCCAGTTGTATCCGGGCTACTCCATGTGCGCGGGCGGGCATTCGCGTATTGGATTCGAAACGACTTACCGTCGGCCTGAAGGCAATGGCTGCGCGCAAGCGGTGGAGGTCCGCGCACGGGACGGCGATGGC
Organism: Pseudobdellovibrionaceae bacterium; assembly: GCA_025354795.1. Classification (GTDB taxonomy): domain Bacteria; phylum Bdellovibrionota; class Bdellovibrionia; order Bdellovibrionales; family UBA1609; genus JALHOQ01. The sequence continues at coordinate 495 of JANXMF010000233.1, read as the reverse complement.
AATGTGCGAGTTATCGGACGCAAGTCGATCACACCGGTAGTTTATTAAAATGCTTAAGGCGTCGCCAACCACCTATATTCTTTGCCGTCCTTGTCGGAATAAATGTCGTGCATTGCCCGGTCACAGAATAGCCCTCGCCCCGCTTCTCCATCTTGCTCACAAAAACATGATCGGCTTTAAGCTCATAAAAGAGTGGATGGCCCAGCTAATCGGGGCCGCGACATACAAAAGAAAACCGGCGCCAAAACTATCGCCCCAACGCTATTTGCATTTTAGTTCGACATCGTGCCGCAGCCCTCCGCGCATTTGCACGCTGACGACGCTATGCCGGCCACGGTGCAGGCGCACATAGGCCGGGGTGGTGCCAAGCAGCTGTTCGCGCTCATAAATCAGCGCGCCAGGCGGTTCCGATTTTACCAGGACGACCTGTCGATATTCAGATTTGTCGACGGAGACGCAGGCGGCGAGGAAGAGTGCATAAAATAAAAAAAGAAG
>JANXMF010000231.1 GCA_025354795.1 Pseudobdellovibrionaceae bacterium | reverse complement strand
TTCTTGGTGGCGCAGGCCAAATCAATCTCGACACCGGTTCCTCCCCGCTCTACACCGCCGGCGGCGGCATGGGCATCTGGTGGACGAATCACATCTCATCACGCCTCGAAGCGCGCTGGCAGGGATATAAAGAAAGAGTTTATGACGGCAAGGACTATATTAGCCGCGGAATGAACGACACCGTTTTCATGGCCACCGTAGGATTTATCCTTTAAGGGGAAGACTTATGTTACAACGCGGGACTTTGGCATTTTTGACTTTGCTTTCGCTCAATTCCTTCGCCGGAAACTTTGAGTACCTGCCCGCAGGCAGCGCGCCGGAAAAGGAATTTCAAGCCCTGATGGAAAGCGGAAACTATCGCAAAGCTTTGCCCGCTTGGAACAGCCAATCCCACGCCTTCGCCCAGACCCAGACGGGTATCGCCACTTGGGCCTACATCATGTACCAAAATGGTTTGCCCTACACCGCACTGGAAACCCTGATGCTCAACACTCAACCGGGAAAAATCGATCCGCAAATCCTAAAAATGTGGAGCCCGGAATTGAAGACCGCGCCTTATATTCAAAAAGGTTGGATCGCCACCACCGGTGGCTGGAAAGCATTATTCAACAATGAAAAAATCACGCTCAAGCTGAAAAATAAAAAAGACATCGCTAAGGCCTTCGCCAAAGCCTCGGCCCTCGCCGCTGAGAAGACCAATGAGAAAGCGCGCATCCTGTGGCAGATAGCCACCAAGGCGCCGTTGATCAACGAAGTGGAGCCGAGCTTGCAAGCACTTAAACAGCTGCGCGACTTGCAGCAAATCGTGGTGGCCCCCGATATGCTGGCGCTGGCTCAAGGCCATGTGCTCTATCAAAAGGGTGACCTAGAAGGCGCCGTTGCCGCTTATAAACAAATTCCAAAGAGTTCTAACTTGTGGCTCGATAGCGTGGAAGAGCGGGCCTGGACCCATTTGCGACAAAGTGATTATGACAAAGCGGTTGGCGATATCACCACCGCCCTTTCACCAGTGCTGGCGCCCCTGGCGGGACCAGAAAGTTACTTCTTGGGTAACCTTATGGCTTATCGGGTCTGCGATTATTCGCGCATCTTCAATACCAGCGAGGCGTTCAAGGCCCGCCACCGTCTGCGCTTGGCCGCCATCCAAGATCTCGCACAAAAAGGCACCAATGCCTCGTTGGGGGAAGTCTTTGATCGCTTCGACAGCAATGGCGTAAATGCGGAAGCCGCAGGACCGAAGATTGAAAGCATTCCCCGCACTTTGATCCGTGACGTACAGTTTATTCGCCTGATGGAATCCCGTCGCGCTCTCTTGAGCGAGTTCAAACGGAGTGCGCAATTGGCTGAGTCCGGAACTGCGCCGCCGGAGCTTGAAAAATTCACCGCGGTACTGCGCCCGCAGGCCGCTCAGTTTAAGCAGGCGGCCTTGCAGCGTACTCGCGCGCTGGCGCAAACCGACCTGCGCGAATATCGTGTCATTCTAAATAAAATGCATATTATCGAAGCCGAAGTGATTCAGCGCCTCCACATGGATGACAACATGAAGGGCCAACGTAACAAGCTTTCAAAGACAGACGACAAAGGCGATGTGCTGGTGTTCCCGTACACCAAGGAAGTCTGGATGGATGAATTGGACAATTACCAGGCCCGGGTCAAGGATTGTCCCACCTTAAAGGGCGCAAGCCTGGATTAAGCAATGCGCTTAATTTGATCCAGTTTCTCGCGCAGGATGCGCACCTCGTCTTTGAGATGTTTGTTTTCCTTGAGCACCAGCCCAAGGGTTTTTTGCAGCTGACCCACCTCGGCCGATGGAACGGCATGAGCGTCAGCAGTGGGGCTGTGATGGTGCGTATGGACGCCGCTATCACCAGCCGATTTTACCGCCGCGGGCTTAGTGCCAAAACCTCGATGATCTAGCTTGGCTTCATAATCTTCGGGTATAAACAGTCGATCATCAAAGCGCTCCGCGCGCAAGGTGCCGTCGTTCAACATCTTGCGTGTCAGTTCCACAATCTTAACCATATTGGCGGCGATTTCCTCTAGCTTGGGAACATTTTCGGTCACCAAGTCGTCCAACCGACGACGCTCGCTGGTCGAAAAGAAGACCAATAGGCGCGCTTTCTGCTCTTCCTTAATGCCGGAAAGGCCAACGGCGAGATTGCGTGGAGGCAGATTTTTAAAGACCTCAATCAGCACTTGATCGGGCCACGAAAAGATGCGCTCAAGAGTCAGCATCTTGTCGCGCAGAGCAATTCCCCACGCCTGATTTTCGCTATCAATCATTTCAAGAAATTTCTCTTTTTTTTGCGGACCAAAGGTCTCGAGCAAAGAAAGGAGCTGAACAAATCCACCACTTTTTTTGTATCGCGCTAGTGAGCTCATAAGAATCGTTTCGGAAAAACGAACCCTACATTTAATCGAATTCAGCCAACTAGACTAGAATTGCAACTTGGCCGGATCAAAAACGACACTGACATTTGCGCCCGCACCAGGGACTGCCCCACCATGAAACACAATGGAATTTGCGGCAGCGTTATAAGTCCAGCCGTTCAGAGAGTCTTGCGGAATCACCGCGCCATTTACACCCACGCGAATGGTGCTGACGACGGGAACACCAGTCAGATAAAATTGTGTGCCCAGCTCCACAATCTTTTTTTGTATGGCTTCTAGCGCATGGGCATAGCTCACATCACAAACACTGCCCAACTCGCCATCGGTTTTGCCGGCGATATCCATATAGCGTTTGCCGACCACAGTGGTGGGTGCGTCCACGACGTGCTGCTGTTGGCAGGCGCTATCCATCACTGTTAGCGCGGAAACACTGTATCGGCGAAGCGCACCAGTAGTGCCGGTGAGGCCATCTAGGTAAGTGATGTAATGACTGACCGGAAGTAAACCCGGATTGTTATAGTCATGGTCGGGAATGCCGGCTTGTTGGGTCCAACTGTTTTCTGGGCGATTGGGATCGCTGAAATCATCTTCATCCGACAAAATCACCACCGCCAAAAATGACTTTGGCCGCAGAAAATCCATATTGAGCGAACTGCTCAAAGTGGTTTCGATACTGGCGAAGGCATTTTCATCACTACTGCCGCCGGAGCCTTGCGAAGCATTGATCAGAAACGTGCCCGTCAGATCGAGCGTGCTCGGAAGCATGGTGAAGATGCCAGAATGGGTGTTTCCCACGCCGTCGCGAAACCGCGCCAGTGACGGATCATTGGCATACTGCGATTGCGCCAAGTAGGCATCTGTGGTCGTTACCGCCAGCCTGAAATCGAAGTTTTTGGATTGAAAATTACTGATGAAACTATTGAAATTGGCGGTCATATTATCTTGTAACGGCGACATGGAACGCGAGTTGTCCACCACCCACAGCACATCAATCTTGCCATTCACGGTCGCCTGCTTGAAACTTTGTCCTGAAGCCAAGAGGCTGTAACTAGTGCTGCCGGAATCGCAACCGGTATTGAAACTGAATAAGCTTAGTACGATCACAGACGCTAAACATTTGAAGTACCGCATGTTATTTTCCCGAGCCCCGGGCGCCCTGCCGATCATCAACTGGGCGATCTAAAGCTCTATCTAGACCTCTAGATTAGCGGACCCAGCCCTAAGATCCACGCGGGGCGAAAGCGGCGAACCTTTTGACATTGAGCCGATGTTGCGAAAAATGTCGAAGTTTTGGTGGAGCGGCGGTGGCTGGAGTTCGAGCTCGGCCGGAAACGTCTAGGCCTGTAAAGAGATTTTACATATTTTTAAACTCTGCGCCAAACTGGGCCATGCAAAAAAAACCACGCGCGTCACAATAATGTTCAGTTTCCCGATTTTGGGCACTCAAATGAAGACCAAAGCGCTTCGTTTAACGACAGATTGTCGGATTTCCTTATTTCCCCTTCACGCCTTTAAGCAAATCTCCAAGCGTGCCAAAGCCTCCGCTCTGGGGGGCGCCAGCGCCTCCGCTCATAGCTTGGGCCACCGCATGCTCGCGCCAGGTTTCGTCGTCGTCGTCGCGCGGAAGTGCGAAGGTTAGCTTGCGGGCTTCCAAACCAAGTCGGTCAATGCGCACTTTGAGAGTGTCGCCCTTGCGTTTGAGCTCATACTGTTGGCCTTCGGGGGCGTCGCGCCAGGCGGAGCGTGGTAGGAGGCCGGTCACTCCACTACTTATGTTTATAAACAAACCATATGACTCTTTGCGCTCCACTATGCCATCGCGCTGGCTGCCCTGCGGAAAATCGCTTTCGATCGAGGCCCACGGATCCATGACACTGCCGCCTTGCTTAAGCGAAAAACTCAAGCGCAGTTGGCCGTCATCTTCCTGGATCCGAATCAACTTGACCACCACTGTCTGTTGCAAATTGACCACCTCTTGCGCATGGTTAAAGCGGCCCCAACCGAGTTCACTGATGGGGACCAGGCCTTCGACGCCCGACTCAAGCCGCACAAAGGCCCCATACTTCTCGACGCGAAAAACTTGACCGGTAAAAATTTCGCCGGTCTTGGCGCTGCGCAAGAATTCACCTTCGCTGGCGGCACGCACGAGTTCCAGCACTTTGCGCCGCGAGACCACAAGATCGCGGCCGCGCTCAAACTTGGTGATGATAAATTCAAATTTTTTGCCAACGTAGTCTTCCGGGGTCACGCAACGCCAGTCAATTTGCGAAATCGGGCAAAACGCTTTGTGCGTTTGAATCTTCACGCGAAAACCGCCCTTTACCGATTCCAAAACCACGCCCGCGACCGGTAACTCCATATCGAACGCGTCTTCCAAAGAGTCGGCATCGATACCGCCCCCTACGGCGTCGGCCGCTTTCACCAAAATTTCGCTTTCACGCATGCGCACGACCAGCACCTCAACAAAGTCGCCCACCTTCGGTGCGGGGCTCGAGCCAAATGGCATCACGGCATCGATGGGTGTGCCGGTGGCAACAAAGGCTTCCTGACCGTTGACGGCCAGAACTTCGCCGCGAAGGCGGTCTCCGACTCGCAGTCCGCGCGAGGATAATCCTGCGGAGTTTAAAAGAGCTTCAAATTCGCTTTGCGCACGCGGGGCCTGGACATCATCGCCAAACAGATCCACGGACTTCTTTTTTGCCATGCTTGCTTCCTCCGAAACGGACCCATGTAAACCGAAATCGGCGTGCGCGGCAAGATTTAAAGGAGGAGCGGGTCGCTTTTAGGGCGCCTGGCGGGCAATGGTCTTATAGACCTCGGGAGACATCTCGAGCTCCATGGTCCCGCCACATTTGGCGCAGACTTTGACGGGTACGGTAGCAGCCTTGGCGTTAGACTCCAAAAGACTGTCCTCTTCGCCACATTTTTCACAAAAGAAATAATAAAACATGCTCGAAACCACTGCGGATCCAGGTAAAACATCCGGGATCATTTCTAGCGCACGCAAATAGGCCATGCTGAGATCGACAAGCTCTATAACCATTTTCGAATTTTTAGTTTGCACGGTTTTCAACCAGCGGATCCAATTCATGATGCCCTTGGAATTGATAAAAGTCACTCGATTGAAATTCACCAGCACGCGACTGAGGTCGTTCGGGATCTCGGGCAAGGGTACGGTTTCGTCTATGAGATTAAAAAGGTCTATGCGTAAGACACCAGCATCGGTCTTAGTTTGTACAATCTGTCCATCCACCGCCAAGTCCCTTCTTTAAGTGTCCCGATCGATCGAAAAATGAATATTGCGTACATTCTCCGACCGCCTCGCTCCTTGCGCAAAGGAGCAAGCCACCACCGTACGCTTGCCCTGCTCAATTCCCGCATAATAGGCTAAAGCCGAGCGAAAAATCATATAGGTTCCAAGGCCCGCACCGCCCACGCTCCAATTCATGGCGACATTGGTCCCTTCGGTGTAGCAGGCTTTAAGTCTTTTGAGCAAATGACACGGGTTTAGCGTACCATAGGAATCCTCGCTGCCAATAATAATTCGCGAGCTGTCCGCGCCGAGGAATAAACGCGCCGGCATGAGAGACAAGGTGTTACCATTCTCATGGGTGCGCGCAACACCCGGACCGTTCTCCGCGAACGAAACATGGGGTGCGTTGTAAATTGCGTTGGTAAACAATTCATCCGCAACCATTATCGCTTCCTGCACAAATGACCCACGTTTTTTCCATGCCCACAGCTGAGTTTCGATGGCTTGCAGCACTTTGCCTTTTTCGCTGGCCATGGTGAAGGACTGCGACACCGCCAACAATTCGCTTTCCTTTTTCGCACTGACCATTTGCGGTGCGAGAATGCTCGAAAGTGGATACTGTACAAACATTTTTAAATCGGAAATCATCAGCTCGGAAGTCATGATTTCGTCTTCGTAAAAGTTTTGCGCCGATTGCACCATATGCCAGAGCTGATGGTCGACCGCGATTTCAATAATCGTCTGGACCGGTACGTTGGTGTAAACCCCAATCGCCGGGATCGCCGGCGTATGGGTGGAGAGATCGTTGACGATATCAATTTTTGGAATAATGTTAGGCTTGTTCACAGAATTTCCAGTCGATACGGGTGGCTACTATTATTGAATATGAAATTGTGCGTTGAAGTCAAGTTATGGAGCCCTAGACACCCTTAAGTCCGGCTATTTGACGACAATCTTTTCATCTTGGGATGAATCATGCAGCTCACTGAATATTCTCCGGCTTTACCAAGGACGACTCCGGACGGACGTCCGTCCGGAGTCGAGACTGAACTGCAGTTTGTGCATTTTAAAATCATTCACCAGATCAATAAGCAATCTGGCAGCCACCACAAATAAGGGGGGTCATGTTTAAAAGGGATAATAACGAAGGCTGGCGAAATACATATCCTGCGTGGCTTTCGGCGCTATATAGGCCGTATCGCTAAAGGTGCTCAAGAGGGTGTGAGAGTATTGCGCGCCCAGCTTGGTAAAACCATAGCTGCCCTTGTAAAAGGTCCACCAGAAGCCCACGTTTTCTTGGGTGGTGCCTTTCAAATTTGGCGCGCAAATCGCGCTTCCGTAAATATTGCAACCCGCGTTGGTGGCCACAACATTGTCGCCATAACCAAACGTGCTAGTAGATGAAAACGTATTTCCGGCAACGCTCTCCATGCCATACGTCGCATAGACTTCCCATCCGTGCCCGGCATGGTAAGCCAGCTGCGCCAAATACTGAGTCGAGTTTAGCGGTGTCAGCGACCCATCGTTCGAAAACGTGGCGTCGGGAAGCTGCGAAGTGCCGTAACGGCCCATGCCTTTCCCCGTTAAGCCACTGAGACTAAGGTCAAACATCTGCGGCACAATCGGAATGGTCGCACCTAGCCCCACTCCTTCTGTCCATAAATTTTGTTTACTTGTTTGCGCGGTCGCACCGGCACCACCGTAGTGACTCTGAAAATTACGCGCCAAAACAAAGGCCTCGAAATGGCCAAAGCCAGACTCATAGGCAAACTTAGCGACCACATCCGGATATTTATTGAACGAAAACGTCGTGCCGCCGCCAAACGCCGCACCGGATAGGGAATTCGAATTTCCCATAAGCGGATCGACAGTACCTGCCACCAAAGTCTGCGCATTTTCCAGCGAAACCGCCGCCCAAAACACCTTGCGCCAATCCTTCACCGCGCGAATCTGCCATTGCCGGGCCCAGTTGAAGCCCACTGCATACTGGGCATCGATTGTTGTGGGAATGGCCTCATTCCGCGGCGAAATCCCTTTGGTGTTCATCGTCACGAGCGACCAATTTTGGCCCGTCAACAGATGGAAACCCGAATTGTCGTCGTCCATTGTCATGTACACATTGCGCGTTCGCACAGTGTAGGAATTGCTTTCATTGGCGTTCGAGTTCGGTGAGGTGCCAAGAAAATCAAGTTCATAGTAGCCCGCCATGTGTACCCCGAAGTCAGTATCGCCTTGGGCGAGAATCGAAAAACGCGATTGTCTTTCAGTCCCCCGAAATTCGCTCATGCCAGAGCCAGTGCTATTGGCATAAGGAATGGCGCGGAAATTCGTACCGATATCTGAGGCCATGTTGTTACTGCGATTGACGATCTCAGACGCCAAAAAACCGCCGAGCTGAATATTGATACCTTTGTACGCCAGTCCCGTCGGCGCTTCGTCCGCGGCCCAGGCACTAATAGATAGCCCCAGCACTAACGCTAAAATACATTTCATAGTTATAGTCCTTTGTGAGGTTTTGCTCTAACCCCACTAACGTTGCTTAACTGAAGTCTTTAGGCAAGAAAAGTGGCGCCATTTGGGTAAGAGCGTCAGACCATGAGCTCGGCAATGAGAACCGAACAGCGCATGAGATGTTGTGCGGCCCAATCGACAGGAAGTGCCAACACCGGGCCCATAAGTAGCACCGCGAACATCAGCATCATCGACAATTGCCGTTGGTTTTGCTCGAGCCACATGTTCCAGCGAATTGGCAAGAACGGCGCAATCACTTTGGCGCCGTCGAGCGGATGCACCGGTAGCATATTGAAAATCGCTAAAAACAAATTGATAACAATAAAATTCTTTAGCAGCAACGAGAGCGCATTGCCAACTCCCCCGCTATTCATAACCAAAACAAAACCAAGCGCAATCGCGCCCACGAACGCCAAAAGCATATTGGAAACCGGCCCGGCAAGAGCAATCCAAAACATGTCTTGCAGCGGCCGCTTGAGATTGCGCGAGTTCACCGGCACGGGTTTGGCGTAACCAAAGAAAAAAGGAATGCGAAAGACGATCGCCAGGATAGGTAAAAGCCAAGTGCCAATCGGGTCGGCATGAACCACCGGATTGAGCGAAAGACGCCCGGCCATTTCCGCGGTGTTGTCGCCCAGCCATTTTGCCACCAGGCCATGGGCAAATTCGTGAAAGCACAACGCGAAGAGAAATGGAATAAACGTCATGGTCAATTTAAAGCCGATATCCATTAAAGTCTGCTGATCCATATTGCCCTCACCACGCTTTGGTCTCCACTAAGATGCCAGCCCGATAAAAGCACTTTTTGGTGTCCGCTTGCAACTTATGAAAAGGGGCGGAGCGAAATTCACTGTGCATAATAAACGGTTTCTTTAAATCCACGTTCTGCAAAATCACCACGTCGCGGCCGTCCACCTTAATTTCACGCCGCAAGTCCATCCATTCCGAGCGCACTTGACATGGCTCTGGAAGGGCCTGCGCCATCTTAGTGTCCTTCAGCCGGCGCACCCCCTGAAAAACGAAGGGCTCACCAGAAAGCCGCAGATCGCTCTCGCGAGTCTCAGTTTCATAAAAGGTGGCGTTGAGAAAACCGTCGGGGATCACAAAAAAAGCCGCCTTGCCTGCATCAAAGGTCACTCGACCGGCTTGATACTCGAGCGCCATGGTGAGATCGGCGAGCGTGCGCGTGGTTTGCGGCTCTTTGGTGTAGTGAAACGAATGCACCTCCTGGCCCTCGCTGAAATACTCCAGGGTTTCTGACAGCACGCCCGAGCGCGGCGCCATCATCAACTCGTTGGCCAAACGGTAAGGCGCAAGGTGGCGTAAATTCGCGGTCACTGTGACGTTGACCGCATCCTGCGACTTAAATCGGTATTCGTAATCATGGGCGTGCACAAAATTGGGACTCAGCGCCGGCGGAAGACGTGCAAAGTGACCCTGCCCGGCTTGCAAAATCCACGCGGGCCGCCCGGCAATGTCGGGATAGGCTTCGAGTGAACTCACCGGATTAGTGGCATCGAGCCACCACACTTGGGTGCCCACTTTGACTTGGACGATGGCGTGATTGAAGTGTCCCATCTCCGGCAGTTCGTAGTCGGGTTCAACGCCCCAGGCATTTTCCCCGCGTCTCACCAGTGCCACATTGGCGTCAATTTTTAGCGCTCGCAATAGCGCCGTGAGCAACGACGCCAGATCTTTGCAATCGCCGTAACGGGATTTCTCAATCTCCGCAAGCGTACGCGGCACCACTCCGCCATTGTGCCTCCGCCAATCGCCAAAATAGCGGAAGTCGTGACTCATCTGATTCATCAAATAGAGAATCTGCTCGCTCACGAGTGGTAACGCTTTAGCCTTGTTGAGCCACGACTGAAGCGGCTTTGGCACGGGTGCCGCTAGGATTGCGGCAAAATCCTTGTCGAGCGTGGCAAAAAACTCCGGCCATTTTTCGTGAGTCGAAAACCCTACCTCGGTGATGCCGGCTGGATGAAAAAAAACATCTTTCTCGGCATGCACCCATCCAGGTAATCTTTTCCTATTTACAATGTCCAATTGCCTTTTGTCGTGCTGGCGTACCGTCACCAAATGCTGCGGATCGTGCACCCGGTAATATAGCGGCACTTCTGACTTAACCGTGACATGAAGCTTTTCCACAAAACTCCCGGGCATCAGCGTGACCGAACTTGACCAGCGCTTTTCCATTAACGGCTTGGCAGTCTTGATCACGTAACGAATGTGCAGGTGCGAGCCGATTTCCACTTGCGGAAAAACCACAGAACGAATCTTCAGGGCGTCATATTCTTTCGACTCGCCCTTGTCGCGGTCCTCAATGCCGGCGGCCTCCACCGGGATTATTTTGTCGCCGTTGCGACTGTAAGCCTCGAGGATTTCCACTTTGTCGGTGAAGGAATTGTAATCGATGGTGAAAAGACTGGCACTGACCTTGGCGTCCTCGGCCTGCACACGCACGGTGTAGTCCACGGTTTGGGTGGAGGCACCGCTAGCCGCGACTTCATGTTCGACAGAGTAATTCTCAATCACACTGCCGGCCTCTTCGATCGTCATCCAGCGCGCGTGGGCGGTGCCAAGCAAAAGCAAAACCAGCAAGTTCATTATTTCCTCCAAGAGGATATTCTATATCGCGCGGATACCTTTAGATAGGTCGACCAATAGCCAGATATAGCCGGCAACGCGGTTCGTCGGCAAAGATTGGCGCCCAAGTTGCCGATAAGTTCTAGCAATGAAAAAAGTCATCTTTGACAATATCCACGGCTACATAACGCTCAACCAAGTCGAAACCCGAATTCTAGAGACTCTCTACTACCAGCGGCTGCGCTGGATTCGCCAACTGGGATTTAGCTTTTACATTTTCCCGGGTGCGACTCACACTCGTCACGCCCACGCCCTTGGTGTTAGTCACGTGATGGATCGAATCTTAAAGAATCTAGGTCTAGCCGTTGACGACGGTCGCCTCTTTGATCCCAAAGCCCGGGACGAAAGTACGACCTTTCACCGCATGATGCGCCTGGCAGCCATGCTCCACGACATCGGCACCTTCCCGTTCTCGCACTCAATCGAAATGGCTTACATCAACCACTGGCGCAATCAAGCGAGCCACACCAAGCCAAAGTACGTGGCCAATCACGAAGTGCTGGGTAGCCATATCATTTTGCACACGGACTTCGAAGGCGGCATTACCCGCATTCTCAAAGAAGAGGGCATTGATCCAGAAGAACTCTCGCGGATTATCGCCGGCCGCTCGCAAAACCTTTTGGCCAATCAACTTATGCACGCCGACGTCGACGCGGACCGCATGGATTATTTATTGCGCGACGCCAATCACACCGCGGTCAAGATTGGTTTATTCGACTTGGATTTTCTGATTCGCGCCCTTCGCCTTCACGTCAGAGATGGTCAACAAATGTTATGTATCGCCGAAGACGGCATCAACGTCGTCGATTCTTTCTTGGTTGCACGCTACTTTTGGTACAGCCAAATTATTCATGAAGGCACCGGCTATAAATTTGATTTACTCGCCGCCAAGATCTGTGAATATTTCTTAGAAAATAATCTGTCGTATTCCTTCGACACGCTGATGGACAAGGTCAGCCAAAATCCTTATGAGTATTTTACCTTTAACGATTCCTATTTCATGGCCAAGCTGCACGAGTACCTCGCCGGCCGCGCTCGCCATCCCATGATCGGTGAACTGAGCGATATGTTGGCGCGGAGGATTCCGCCAGCGCAAGTTCGGGTGGCGCCCATCAAACCCACGGTCATTGAAAATGATGAACACCGTGCGCGCTTGATTGGACAATGCCACAGGGCGGTCGAATGGCTCAAAGCCGAGCTGGCGGCGATCGATCCGCAAGCGTGGATGATCGTGGATATTCCCTCGCGCGATGTGATGTTCACGCGCCCGTGGGACTCGGCTAAGAAAGATCGCAAAACCGCGATGTATTCGCGCGATTCCGTAAAGGTGCTGACTCGGCATGGTGAACTGAAACTGTTGGTGGACGCGTCGGGATCGTTGATGAAAGTTTTGAGTCACTATCGCAATTTTATTCCGCGAGTTTATTTGAGCCCAAAAGTGTACGCCCGGCTAGAGAAAAAGGGCATCCTCGAGAAGATGCGGCTGATGGTTTGGGAGTAGAGTGAGTAGGTCCCCGCGCTTCTTGGTTCCTCTCGCCGCAAGATCCGGTACCACAATTTAACAAATTACTGCCAAAGATTTTTAGTGGAAATACTTACCGGCTAGGGCGTAGAAGTTTAACCAGTATTTGCTAGGTCGAGATTCCCGGCATTTGGTACCTGCTTCTGTCGTCTGTCCAGCA
>JANXMF010000210.1 GCA_025354795.1 Pseudobdellovibrionaceae bacterium | reverse complement strand
GAAACGATGACTAGAATTAGAACATTCGAAATTTGTTTAGCGCGTTCAAAGCGTTGGCCCATGTGGTCGCGCTCGCTCTGTATGTATCTCAGCCACTCCTCGAACAAAGAATTGATTTTATAGAGCTGTTGGGTTTGCGCCGGATCATCGGCCACCCTTGTCAGGAGATTAGCATAGGTATCCTTAAAGCGTGCTGCGGACTCGTGGGCGGCGTCGACCAACTGTTTGTGATCGGCCAACCAAAAGCCGGTGAAATCATCCTCGGTGGCGGAGGCGTAGGACTGCAGATTGTTGGCGCGTTTGATAACATCATCGCTGTGCGCGATCCAGCTTTGCGTCGACTCCTGATAACGCACCGAAAAGACCGCGGTGGCAATCAATGCCATCCCGACGAGCAACGGCAAGACGATGGCATTCACCAATAAGCGTTTGATTGCGGGAGGAGTCGTGAGCTTCTTGAAAAAGAAATATTCTGCATGCTCACGCGAATGATCCAAGTGGCGCGCGGCTTCGCCAAGTTCCTTCAGCTGCGAAAATAAGCTAATGAGGTAAACAGCAGCGAAGAGCGAAGCCAACGCGGCAATTACTTTGACGACCGCGGCTAGCCAAAAGTTAGGGACCCATAATGTGTAAACGTCCGCGAAATGCGTAAGGCCGGAGGCGAGCACAAAACCCGCGAAGGCGAAGAAGGCAAAGCGAAGCGGTAGCTTCATATTGCGGGCAAGCCAATACCAAGTGATGGCGATGACTATGCAAGCGAGACCTATCAGGCTGTCGCTAAGAACAATTGTCCACATCCACTCGGGAGGCCAAGATAAACTCTGGCCATGGGGCATTGAGCCGGACGTGGTAAACAACGAGTTCAGAAACACCTTGCCTCCAGACGGCAGAGAAATTTGGTCTTTCTTTAAACAGAATTTGATTATTAGTCAAAGAATGAAAGCGGTTTTGGGCGGCGGGCCCCCACGCCGAAGGTGGCGTATGGATAAACAAAATTTATGAACAATATTCATCCACTTATTTAGATTTTGTTAAGGCCGTAGTCTCATCCACTTTAGCGGGACGATCTTTAGCGGCTACCTCAGCTTTGGTGGTGGTGCCTAGAGCTAAGCTCGTCGTCTCGTCTTTCTTGATTATTTTGTAGACATTCGAGACATGGCGCTTTGGGACCTTGGCATTGTAGCAGCTAGGTTTGGCGGCGTTCTCTGCAGTGATCTCGCGTTTCTGACCGTCCGCGGCCCAATCCTTCAGTCCACAGAATCCTACCTGATTGGCGATATCCACGTGCGCGGCCACCACCGAGGCTTCGAGTTTGGTAAAATCCATTTCTATATTGCGGCTCTTGTCGTTATTAAGTTTATTGGGATCGGTCTCGCCCGTGAAGGTCCCGGATTCGGTAAAGGTAATCACCGGATCTTTGGCACATTCTCCATTGTCATATAAGCGCGTCTCACGCGTCAATTTTGCGCCACTAAAGGTGTAGCTTGTTTGCAGCCGGTTCGGCACTACACCAGGCCGAGTAAGGGCTGTCGCCGGTTTATCTCCGCTAAAAACTTTTCCATAGTCGGCTAAGATTTCATCGAGCGGGCGCTGCGTACAAGCCCCGACAAATGTTCCTTGCAGGTCTTTGTCCTTGGCGGCCTCTTTGGCATTCTCGATGGGATCATCGCTGCGGTGCTGACATGCGACTGTTGCCAGCGTGACAAGCACTAAACAAAATAGCTTCTTCACTAGAACCTCCGTTGTTGTGTTCATTCACAGCAACTTTCTTGCCAAAACCAAAGGCGAGTCATTTGTTGTTAAGATACCGATACGGGTAGAATCTCCCCGAACAGAGGATAAATTGAACCACTAGAACATTAGCCCGACGCGAAAATCATTTACCCGGCGATCATAATTGAGCAAGGTTTCGGCGAAGCCATAATAGTATTGCAGGTAAAACGCCGGTACCAGGTGAATGCCCCCCAGGCGAAAAGTCCATGAGAGTTGATAGCCTCCGTGACCCCAATCGTCGGCAAATTTACCGCCAGGGCACGCCAGTAGATTGACCTCACTCTTATCCAGCCAAAACGGAAAGAGCTGTACAAACGAGAGATTGAGCGCCACGGGACCGATATATTTTTGCATATCGAGGTTGGTGGTTTGGAAGCTATATATAGTCTGAAGTTGCGGAGCGACTCGCGTGAGCCAGCGCGCCGACTCCCATTCCCACACCCCGCGCACATACGACATGTTGTAAGAGCGGTGGTCGGGGAGAGGCTTGCCGTTGGAGTCGTGGCTTAAAGGGCCGAAGTCGATGTAGCGCAACGGGCCCAGAGTCGGCATGCGCCAGCGATAAAACAATTCGGGATTGTAAGTGAGGTCGCGAAAACCTTTGTCGGTCGAGCCGAATTGATAAAACATCAGCTGGGTATAGCCTAAATAGAGCGGCCAGGATTTGACCAAAGGCGTTTTGAAACTGACTTGCACTTTGACCTGGCGATGTCCATAGGCAAAGTAGAGCGGATAAAGGCGCTGCAAAACATATGCATCGTCACGGGCGATCGCCTGCGCTTTGTCGGGAGCATCCGCCAAAGTGGTGTCGACGTCGGAGTTTTCGGCGGCGTTGGCCGTGCTGATTACGAGCATGAAAATCGGGGCGATCCAGTTCATTGCACTGGTAAAATGCAAGAGTGGTGCCTCATCCGTTATATTAAAGAAAAACCTGGTATGGATACTGCAGTCATGGCTTAAATGAAGCTGTAACCTGGATTCAAGGAGAACAAATATGTCCGTACAAAAATTAATTTCGTTAACCGCAGTGATCTTTCTCACGCAAATGACGTTCGCGCAGCAAGCCGGTACGAGCTCAGCAACCTTTCCCGAAGTTCGCGCGGTTTCGAGCAGCAGTGAATATAAACCCCATGTGGGGATCAATGTCGGCGTCGCTAGTCCAGAGGGTAGCTTTCGCAATGTTCCAGGGTATGGAATCGAAGCCGGCTATCAACCGATGATTCCGTTTGGACTTGGCATTGAGGTCACATCGTTCTCAAGTGACCGTTCCATCGGCAGTGAGCAAGATAATTTGAACAGAACTACCGCATTGGTTAAGGGCACCTACAATTTTGGCGGCGATATCCCGGTTTTGCGCGAAAGCTTCGTCGGCCTGGGAGTAGGCCCGGTGTTTGATTCTCATTCCACCTGGAACGGCACCCATTTTGGAATCGCGCCGGTGTTGGGCTTCGATATTCCGCTGATCCAAGCCAAGCAAAACTATATGTCTTTGGGTCTAAGCGCGCAGTATGTGTTTGTCAGCGGTCCTAGCCCCGATGGCTTTTCGCTCAACGGGGCCGCGAAATATTGGTTCTAAGATGAGTGGGGGCGCGGTGCATGCGGCCGAGCCTGTCTTTAGTAGGTCTTCATCAGGTTCAGATTTTTAGGTACGGCACAGCCGTAAGGCAGGGAGAGCTTTGCCCTCCTTGCCTGTTCTCGACAACCCTTTCTATTACTCTTGGTGATGACACGACCTATGATCGCCGTGTTCATGCCCTCGCGGGCGATTTCTATCATCACAACGCTTGTCCCAGTCTTTTCGCTCATGATGGCAGACCCGCTCGTCATCCGAGTGGGGACCGTTACCGTCACAATCGCGATGCCAATCGTGATGGCGCATAAACCACTCTTGATGATCGTTAAACCAATGACGACAATCATGGGTCCAATCGTGCTGCTGTCCGTCGTAGTCAAAATCATTGAGACTGCTCATCTCGCTGGCATGTTCCAAGCCGTTTATGTTGGCATGTTCACGGCCCTGTCCGCGCTCGTGCTCTGAGTCCCAGTGAAAATGATGGCGACAAGCACAGTAGTTTGGATCGGGTTCAGGATTTGGCGTTGGGTCTGGCGTCGGAGTTGGGCTTGGAGTCGGATTGGGAGTAGGATTCGGAGTCGGCGCGGGAGACGGATCTGGAGTTGGGGTCGGAGTGGGATTCGGAGTCGGGCTCGGCGTTGGGTTTGGGGTCGGTTCTGGAGTCGGATTAGGAGTTGGGTTCGGAATAGGAGTTGGATTCGGCGTCGGCGTCGGAGTCGGAGACGCTATGGTAATCTCACCAATGAGCGTGTAGGCAGGGACTGTCCCACTTCCGACAAATATATTCGCAGTTATGGCGTCAGTGCCCGCATTGGCATAAGAATGGCTAACTGTGGAATTGCTTGCGCCCGCAGAGCCATCGCCAAAGCTCCACTCTATCGATGTAATCTGCGACGACAGACACGCAGGGATAGTCACCGACATGTTTAGATTTTGATCGGCCGTTCCCTGCGTTGGGGTACTCAGTCCGAGCCCAGCGACACAAAGGGCCGACTCATTGTAAGCAATGACATGTACGTCATGAGTCATCAACAACTGCCCGCCTTGGGAATCCGTCATACTCACGCTGAGTGTGCGGTTTTCCGGAGTGCCAAAATAAACATGGTTTATCGGCCCAAGACTTTGCTCGACTGCGGAGCCATCCCCCCAGTCCCATTGGGCATTCGAAACGGTCAGCCCGGCGGGGGCCGCGAGCGAGAAGGTGGCTCCAATGGAAACCATCATATACTGCGGTCCGAGTAGGGCGACGCCGTTTGAGGCCGTTGCCAGTTTTGCAATCGACGCGGACTCAGCGGCGCCATCGGCTTTTGCCGGGCCAGAATCCTTCTGGCAACCGACTATTACCGTGGTCAGGCTGAATACCAATGCGAGCAGAAATCGTTCTTGGCCTTGTCTCAAAAGTCTCATACATCACCTCCGTGACCGTTTCATCTTCCATCAAGTTCGAAAGTTTATAAATGATATTAGTGATATCGGCTCAAGTTGATCGGAGACGTGTCTGTAGCACTGACGCTTTTGACAACCTTAGACGAAGTTGCAAAAAAGTGTTGAACTGTTGTATTTAAACAAAAAACATTTGTTTATGATCAGAATCAATAGTGGGATCTGTTCACTTTGACAATCACGTTTGACTCTGAAATAAAAAGTGAGTTGCTGGGGCCGGCGGCGATGCCCCGTGGATAAGACAGCGCTGAGGTGAGGGAGCCTAACTGGGTTCCAAAGTAGGTGCTGCTGCCCAGGAAGGTTGTGACCGTACCATCCAACTTTATATTTTTGACCTTGTTATTGAATAAATCCGACACATAAAGTGAACCATCAATATATTTGATATCCCAAGGCACGTTGAAAAGGGCATTCGTACCTGCCCCATCCTGGTCTCCACATCCTCCCCAATAGTCTCCCGCCAGCGTCGTCACGGTGGTGTCAGGCGCGATCTTGCGGATCTTACAATTGCCCAGGTCTGCGACAAATAGTGTTCCATCGGGCGCCACGGTAATTCCCTCGAGGTCGTAAAATGCGGCCGCTGTGCCGACACCATCAACGAGATCCGTATTTCCCCAGCTTCCGGCGATAGTGGTTACCGTGCCATCCGGCGCAATCTTGCGCACCATGGAATTATAGGTATCACTCACATAAACATTGCCTTGAGTGTCGACAGTGAGACCCCCGATATAATTGAAAGTCGCAGCGGCCCCAATACCATTTGCATGTCCGATGTTGCCTATACTTCCAGCAAGAAGGGTGATGACCCCAGAAGTCGTCACTTTTTCCACTGCGCGCCCGTTGGCAACATAGAGGACGTCTGAAGAGTCAATGGCTAGGGCCGTGACGCTAGTAAACGCAGAGGAAACCGTCGTGACCACGCCATCT
Organism: Pseudobdellovibrionaceae bacterium; assembly: GCA_025354795.1. Classification (GTDB taxonomy): domain Bacteria; phylum Bdellovibrionota; class Bdellovibrionia; order Bdellovibrionales; family UBA1609; genus JALHOQ01. The sequence continues at coordinate 5,525 of JANXMF010000210.1, read as the reverse complement.
GGGGTGATTTTGCGAATCGCGTGATTTTGAGTGTCTGCGACGTAAACGTTGCCGTTGGAGTCAACCACGATGGCCCACGGAGACGTGAAGGTGGCGGCGGCCCCTAAGCCATCGCTCGCGCCACTCACTGGATACGCGCCTGCTAGCGTCGTTACAACTCCGGCAGAAGTCACCTTGCGGATCACGCTGTTCTGATTGTCCGCAACAAGAATATCGCCGTTTGCATCCATCGCGATGCCCATTGGCGAGGAAAGCCTGGCCGTGCCGCCTGTGCCGTCCGCATATCCAAATGTAGTGCCTACACCTGCAAGAGTCGAGACGCTCCCTCCAGGAGTGATGGCGCGGATGGTGTTGTTACTCTTGTCTGCCACATACAGATTGCCCGCGCTGTCGATGGCTATGCCGTAGGGATTGTTGAATTGAGCATTTGTGCCGATGCCATCTGCGGTACCCTGAACGCCGGTAGCCCCGGCGATGGTGGTGACATTTCCAGCCGGCGTAATCATCCGAACATTATTGTTGGGCACATCGGTCACATAAATATTGCCATTGTTGTGGTCCACACAGATCGCCCATGGTTGCAAGAACCTTGCATTAGAACCGAGTCCGTCGGCAGAGCCCGTCACTCCGGGACTTCCAGCCAGGGTTGTCACATCTCCATTGGGAGTAATCTTGCGGATGGTGCTATTGCCAGAGTCCACAACATAAAGATTGCCCGCACTGTCGAACGCCATTCCTGCGGGAGAACTAAAAGTGGCAGCTGAGCCGTTGCCATCCGCACTTCCGGAGTTGCCGGCGGAACCTGCTACTAGCGTACTCGCAGATCCATCCGCTGAGTATTTCTGAATCGTTTTATTGATGACGACATAGATATATCCATTGTTGACGGCCACACCACCGTTTGACATGAGATTGTCAATCGTTGTAACCACTCCTTGGGGTGTTATCTTGCGCAGGGCTACCGCATCCAATACATATGCATTGCCTTGGGAGTCCGTTGTGAGGAATGTGGGATTATTGAATCCTGAATTCGAGCCGATGCCGTCAAAATTACCAGTACTCCCCACGTGTCCGGCCAACAGCTCTATCGAGCCCGAGATGAGTTGTGGACTACTGCTGCCACCCAACGTTCCAGTAACCGTTTTGGATTGGCAGGCCAAAATTATCAAGATGAAAAAACCGCTAAGGAGAGATAATAGAATAGCCTCTATCCGATTCATTTTGACCTCGCATACGTTCCGATTGTGAATGTCAACATATACGTTTCGGAATGTTTTCGGCTGGACTTTAGGCTGAGGGCCTATTAATTCAGCGAGTCAAAGTGAGACAAAAGCTACGCAATGGGGCTTAAATGCCTATGCAACCTCGAGAGACTAAACAAAAAATGACATGGTTCGACGACTCAAAGAATTCCACGGCCGCTTCACCAATAAATAAACCAAGATTGCAAGAGCCAAAACCAACGGAACAGCCCAAGTGAGGATAGCCGGCACGCCACCATTGAGATTCTGCCGAGCCGCCAAGCCAACGCTAATCTGAGTGTACGCCACGGTTGAATTCGCGTCGTAGTCCTTCAATGAAAATTTCCCCCCCCTTGGTCCGAACCTTCTACTTTGACAATTTTATTATAAACACCCATCAACAAAAGCGACGGCACCCACAGCCCGACGAAATTTGCCCAGCCCTTGTTTTTCTGAGTGGCAGCCAAAGCCATTGAAAGAGCAATCGCTCCGCCCGCCAAAACGAGATAAGCCAGCGAGGGAACTTTAGCGGTTTGGAGTTCAAGGGCTTGGGTCATTGAGCCTTCACGTACGTTTTCTTGATCTATTTGAAGAGCCATTTTTTTCTCCGAGGTTGACGGTTAATAATGGCGATAGGTAGAGCAAATTTGCTGCCAATCTCAGATCAACCCAAATGGTTTGCGCTTTCAAGATGAGGATATCTTCCCCATCAAGAGCCCCATCGCCGCTAGCTCTTAGCTCAATGCGCGCCGAACGCATCACGCTTGTGCTGAAGCCCATGCGCAAGGTAAAAGGCCGCTAATCCCAATGCCGGGCTACTCGCTCAGCGGCACACCACCCGCTGCATGCGCGACAGTGTAGCGTCCCTTGCCAATCGGCTGTCATTGTTGGGACAAGAACACCTCATGAGAGCAGGCTGATTGAGAAAATCCAGATATTCAGGGAGGTCGGAGGCGTTGTCGAAGGAAAATGAAAGCCCCGTCAATGTCCTTGCTTGGCGGGCGCGTGGAACTCGAAAGTCGGATTCTAAATTGCAGGTCCATAATTGCTTATCTGCAAGAATGGCGACTTCGGCCTGGATCGAACAGGCGACCTAGTCATTAGGAATGACTTGCTCTATCCAACTGAGCTACGAAGTCCCGCCTGGCACCTTAACCGAGTTAAGGTCCACTTTCAACGGCCTTTAGCTTTCGTTTTAGGGGGGCAAATTGACGGTCGGGAGCTTGGTCAATCCGATGATGTACTTGTTTGTAGTGGAAATTTCAGCGTGGCCAGCGGCATCCTTGACCTTAACGAGTGCATTTCGTGCATGAAGCGACTTGGTGATTTAAGTCCGTCGCAGATCTACTGCGCTTTTCTCTCTAGTTGTTAAGCGATGCAAAAAGTTAAAAGCTCACAGATATTTTTCTGAGCGAGAAACTCATATTTAAACGACCGCAAGCTTTGGCGCCGGAGCATACACCAGAATCGCGCGGTGACCATGATTGTGCACAATTTGCGTTTGCTCGCACAAAGTAAACCCCGGCACAGATTGCCGCGCCAACCACTCGGCATCTTTTTCAGGACACAATATCAAACGTTCACCGACCAACCCACCGCGCGAGGCATGTGCACACAGTATCTTATAGATCTTTTCGCCCCCCACTCCTGCCAAAACCACGTTGCCGGTCAACGGTTCGTCGATTTCCTCAGCCGGGCTCAGCAAAATGCGCCAATCGGGAGACATAGGCAAACGCCTGCGCAAATCTTCAAGCACATGCGGGACGGTATCGTTGAAGACCACCTGTGAAAAACGGCGACCCTGTAAAGCGCTCAAGCCCAAATAGCCATGATCGCAGCACAGATCCCACAGTGTAAAGCCAGGCCGGCAGCGGTCGAGCAGAAATTGCAGGCGCGGGGAAAGAGCTGGCATGGGGCTGACCTTCGCGGGTTTTTCCACTAAGGTAAAGTGATTCTATTTCCTAGACAGTCGCGGCGCGGGCTTCTATAAGGTGCCATGGAAAACACTCGCGTCAATCAGTTGCAGTTCGAGAAGTCGCCCTATCTTTTGCAACACAAGGACAATCCCATTGCGTGGATGCCCTGGGGTGAAGAGGCGTTCCACTTGGCGCGCACAGAAAACAAGCCCATCTTTTTATCGGTTGGTTACTCCACCTGCCATTGGTGTCACGTGATGGCTCATGAGAGTTTTGAGGACTTTGAAGTCGCGCGGGTTTTGAACGACGGCTTTGTTTGCATCAAGGTGGACCGCGAAGAGCTTCCTGATGTCGATCAATTCGTTCTTGAAGACGTTGAACATCATGGGGATTATGCCCAGATTTATCATTAGCATCCTCGGCTACTTGCAGAAAGAGAGGCGCTGCAGGATGCCCAGCACTGTCTTTCGGCATCTGCTGTCCTCGTGCTATACGCTGAATATGCCCAGTAAGTTTTCGATTAGCTTTTTGGACTGCGCCAAGTACCTCAGCCCAAAGGGGTCGACAGTCATCATCTCCATCAGCTTCAGGAACAACCTAAATAGCCCAATGCTTACACCTTGATCCTCTCCCCTCCGTCGAAGAGCAGCTTCTTCTGGATGATGTAATTGTCCTAGTTGACTCCGCAGATATCGCCTCTCGAGTACTCCACCATGATCTCCTTCCTTTGGAGGGGCTAGACCTTCCTGGTGAATCTTTATTTGAGTGCCTTGAGCACCATGCATATTTCGAGTTCCTTATCCTTGTTGTTGGCCATGAGGAAGATGTTCCTGACCCTGGCGAGGTCGATCTGGTAGTTCTGGTTGACTGTCTCCTGTCTCTTCAGTGCTATTTTATCTGCATAAGGGTTGGGGTACGTTTGGAGATGTCTGGGTTGATGGACAGATCCTCCATCATATACGAATTCTTATCGAAGATAGATATCTAGTTGGCAGCGATGTGCTAATCGACATTACTGACGAAGAAGGAGTTGTACTTCTCAATGAACTTGACCTTATCCTCCTTGATGTACTTCTTAGCAACGATGAAGATCTCTCGCGAGAAGTTGAACCACTTCTGGTTGGACTAAATGAGGTTGATCTTGGAGGACTCCGTGAACTCTTCAAACTTCTTCTGGTAGTTTTAAATGATCATGCGCAGTTAGTTGTTGTCCTTCTTTATGTGGTCGATCTACAGAGAGTGGTTGCAGTTCTCTTTGCAGTCCTCGCGCGAGGAGTTTATGGAGTTTAGGGAGTTGTAGTAAATTTACTGTAGTTGGCTCACCTTGCGCACTTGGTTGCTGTTTTGGCTAAAACTGTTGGAGCTCTTCAGGTAATTACCCAACACTTACACTACTTTGTTCCTCATCTTGGTAATCCAGTCCTTGGTCAGCACCGAGGCCAGCGCTTTGTGCTCCTGCGGCTTGGGCATATAAGGAAGTGCGAAGAAGTTGAGGAACTCGTTGGTGTCCGAGAGGTCTGCGCCCTTCGAGTCGAGGTACCTGCGGAAGGCCTCCATGCTGGACTTGTCGATGGCTGCCTGTTTCTTGAGGAAGGGGTGGATGCTGTAGACGCAGAAGTAGATGTTGAGCTCGAACTCTAGCCGCTTGGTGGCCTACTCGGGGTTGTGGAATATCTTGGCAGTCTGCTTGAAGAACTCCTCGCGAAGGCCTCGGTCGAAGAGCTGCAGGATATGGTTCTTATCAAGCTACGTTTTGAGATGCGGCTGGTTGAGCTGCACCTTGGCCCTCAGGTTGGGCTTCTCGTTCTTGAGCACCTCGTAGGAGCGCACATAGCCCGACAGCTGCAGGTACTCCTTGACCAGCGCCACTAGTTGCTCCTCCTTGTTTCTGAAATCGTTGGGGTTGGTCTAGTTCTTCTTGTCGACTGCGGGGAGCTGCACTCTTTCGTTGATTTTTGCTGGTTTTTTGGAGTTGCTGATGTTGGGAGTTGGGGGCTGGGTCGGTTTCTTATACATCGGGGCTACTGTTAATATTTAGAAAATAATAACTTTTTAAAAATAGTCAAACCAGCACACTCACTGCAGGCAATCACCGAAATCAATACGATACCAATCATGCAAATCACTTGCCTTTGGACAACTCAAAGAGTCCTCCACTTATCCACCTCACTCGGTTCCCTCTCTCCCTTTTTTCTCCCCTTTCTGCTGTTGATTCATGGTGTGCGTAGTAGCGGGTGTGTTGTGTTGAGATGGCTATAATCCGTTATTTTATAAGTGCATTCAAAATGTATTTTACCTCCAAATCGAAGTGCCTGTTATAAATAATAGTGTGTTTGAATGCAGGAAAGCGGCTCCATTGAGATCATCT
>JANXMF010000175.1 GCA_025354795.1 Pseudobdellovibrionaceae bacterium | reverse complement strand
TTACTGCATTTTTTCCTAGGCGCGACGCTCGGGAAACTACTTTTCGATTTGCGCATTCGACCTATTTTTCACGAAGACCGAGTAACGCTTTCCAGTTGTTTTGCGCGCGCCGCGATTTGGCTATTTGAATGTGTGCTTTTGGGTTTGCCGTTTCTTGCGGTTTTTTCCAATGCCAAACGCCGCACGTTGCACGACCGTATCAGTGATTCGGTGGTGGTCTCAATCGCCGGCACTGGGGTGAAAGCGCCGGGCCTGTTTGAGCGCGGGATGGTGCGAGGTGTGTTTGCCTCGTGCTTGCTGATTTTGTTGATGATCGGTGGCTTCCAAATTCATGGGATTTTAACACGGTTAAAAGCAGAAAAGGGTCTGACCTCGTTTATCGACAAAGATTCCGCTCAGTGTCCGGTCGTGGGCGAGTATTTGCAGCATGAAGGCCGCGAGCGCGCACCCAGCGAACATGATCGCTTGCAATTGGCGATGTCACTTTATGCCGCAGGCTTGGCCGATCGCAATTGCCTTGAAGCCGAAATTGAATTCGAGGTGGCCAACCAGATCGCGGTAGGACCGATCACGTATTTGGCTCAGGCTTTCGTGAATTCAGACGACGCCGAAGTCTCTAATTCTTATTTAGATCAAGTGTGCGAAGAGGCCGCGGCCTCCACCGAGTGCGCCATGAGTCGGGTGGTGAGCAGCTGGTCGGATGAAGACTGGGACTCGGTTGAAAAAATCCTAGGCGCCGCGGACAAAGGCAGTGGCTATTTAGAAGTGTGGGGCGTGCGCCATTTCATGAAGGCCGCGCGCTACGATCAGGCGCTGTTGTTTTTAGACGCTTTAGTCGAACATCGTGAGCTCGCGGAATTTTCCATGGTGCAACGGGTGAAGGCGCTTTACAATCGCTTCTCGGGTCCAGAGGCTAACGCGGCATTGGCGCAAGCGATCTCGGCGCTGCCCAAAGAGGATGGTGAAAACCTAAGTGCCTGGGTGTGCGCACAGCAATTGCAAGGCGGATGTTCGGCGCTGACCGCCTTGGCTTGCAAGGATGTGGCGCAGATTCATGAACTCAACGAAATCGATTTTACCCGTTCCTCGGCCGCCCTCTCCCAAATCATGGCGCTCGAATGCAGCAACGGCAAGGCGCTCGACTATTTGACCTTCAGTGAAGCGGTCAAGGATGAAGACTGGCAGCTCTTTTTCCGCGCCAACCTCAAGCGGCAAAAAGACGACAACGCGGCGGCATTTAAGCTCTTCGCCGAAGTGCTGCGTTCCGCAGAAGCTCCCGATCTGTTGCGGGTCGAAGCTCTGCGCCGCTCTTCGGAGTTTGCAACCCGTGAGCAGCTCGCCACCATGGTCGATGTCTGGCATGAGCTCGAATCCAAAGAAATTTGGGTCAAGGCCGGGAATCTGCTCTTTACACGTTATGTGCAAAAAAATGATCGGGCAGGGGCGTTGAGTGTGGCGCAAAATTTGATGGGCGCTGAAGCGCTGGCTCCCGATGGTCAAGCGGTACTCACCCGGCTTGCCGCGCAGAGTGAACGGGCTGAACGCAAACCCGCAAGCGTGCATACTAAAAAGCAACGGGGTGGGGAGTGATCTTCCCCATTCTCGATGGACTGATGGGCTGGCGGCGCGCTCCCATCACATGGATGATTGTATTTTTAAATCTCGCGGTTTTGATTTACACCACCAGTACGGGCACCGAGTCGCAACAAGGTCTTGACGAGCTGATGAAGAAGCATTTTTTCGTCGCCACCCAAGGCCGAGTCTATGCCCAATATCTGGAAGAACACCCCCTCGCTGAATATCCCGAATTCCTGTCCGAGCTCGGCACCCAAGTGCAAACTGGAACCGCGGAACGCGCCGAAATGCTCGGGCAACTGGCATTTCGCGATTTCAATTTTCTTCACGACGCCGACACGATTGAATTCAAAGGTGATCAGGTGGCCGGGCGCATGTGGCATCAGCGGGTCGCAAGCCTGCGCTTGCTGCAGGAAAGTCATCCCAGTTTTATGTTCGGTCTCAACGCTGAAGACACCAGTTTGAGCAAATGGATCTCCTATATTTTCGTGCACAGTGGTTGGCTGCATTTTTTCGGCAATATGTTGTTTATGGTGATTTTCGGCGCGGCGTTGGAAGTGCAAATCGGCGGCTTAGGTTTTCTCGTGGTGTTTTTAATGGCGGGCGCATTCTCGGCCGGTGTGTTTGCGTTGATGACCGGAGTTACGAGTTCCCCTCTGGTGGGCGCGAGCGGAGCGGTGAGTGGAGTGATGACACTCTACTGCGTGCTTAACTGGCGCCGGCCCGAGCGCTATTTCTATTGGTTGTTTTTGCCATTTCGCGGCTTTATGGGTTTTGTTTATTTACCGGCGTGGGTGGCCATGTGTTTATGGGCGATCAATGATTTGGCTGGCTATCTTGGAACGCTTCCCGAATTGGGAGGTGTGGCGCACACCGCTCATTTGGGTGGGGAGGTCGCGGGGCTGGTTACGGGACTGACGCTTTATGTGTTGCGACGTTTCTGGCCGTCACAGGAAGTGCACGCGACCGCACGCAAGGCGAAGCCGCCGATGGGTGTGCTGATTCCGTTTTTGCCGCCGCAGTATAAAAAAGTACCTGGAGCAATCCGCACATGGAGCAGATGAAAGAACTTGGCGTGGAAAGAATCGGGGTCGCGCCACAAGGAAAGGAGTCCTGGAAAGTCTCAAAATGCTGCGAAGACCGATTAAGCGCGAGCGGGCACAGGTCAGGGCAGCCCGAAGAGCCGAGCTACGTTTCAATTTGGGCAAATATCTGCGAGATTTAACGGCTGCCCCAATAAATCAAAGTTTTGCCACCCAAAGTATTTGAGCGGGTCGCTCCCCGTCGAGGCCTGTCTGCCAGGTTCTTGGGGACTTCCGCCAAGCGTGATGCGTTCGGCCCGAAGGACCGATCGCGGCAAGGGCGCCCGACCCCCCAGGAACCTGGCAGACAGGCCTGCGCCTAACGGTAACTACTGTAAAAGGTCAAGTGCCAGCCAACGTCCTCCTCAATTGTCTTCCGGAACAAATCCTCGCCGCATAGTATTTTCCGTCACCACCCGCGGCTCAAGAAATTGCAACAAATAATCGGGCCCGCCAGCTTTGCTTCCCACTCCGGAGAGCTTAAAGCCGCCGAAGGGGTGGCGTTCCACCAGCGCTCCCGTGATTCCGCGATTAATATATAAATTCCCAACCATAAAACTCTTTTTAACCAGCTCGATGGTGGCGGGGCTACGTGAGTAAAGACCTCCGGTCAGCGCATATTCTGTTGAGTTGGCCATCGCCAAGGCCGCGGTGATGTTTTTAGCTTTGATAACCGCGAGCACGGGGCCAAAAATTTCCT
>JANXMF010000163.1 GCA_025354795.1 Pseudobdellovibrionaceae bacterium | reverse complement strand
TGAAGACGCTCCATCCGCGCATTCATATGGCACTCCTCAGTCGAAATGAAAATTCGGGCGACACCGCACTTCTTAAGCAAGAAGAGCTAGAACCTTTCGATCTCCTCATCGTCAATCTTTACCCATTCGAAAACGCCCTCCGCCAACAAAGCAGCCAAGAGGAACTCATCGAGAACATCGACATTGGCGGGCCCAGTTTGTTAAGAGGAGCCGCGAAAAATTTCGAACGCCTTACGGTGTTAGTCGATCCCGCGGATTATGCCCGAATCGCAGCGGCGCAATTCACGACAACTCTGCAAGAGCGTCAACGTCTAGCGGCCAAGGCCTTTGCCCATGTGAGTTCCTACGATGCCATGATCTCTCACTCGCTTGGCGGCGGAGAGTTGTTTACCGAATTCGCTTTGGGCGGATCTCTAGTAACCGAGCTTCGTTACGGCGAAAACCCGCACCAAACCGCGCGTTGGTATCGACGGCGAGGCGCGATGTCCGGTTGGCAGGACGCCAAAGTACTTCAGGGAAAAGAGCTCTCGTACAATAATCTCCTCGATTTGGAATCGGCGGTTGGATTGCTGCGCGAACATTCACGCGCTTGCGCGGTGGTGGTGAAGCACGGCAACCCATGTGGTGCGGCTACCGCCGACAATATCGAAGAGGCGCTTAAAAAATGTCTTAGCGCTGATCCGGTGAGTGTGTTCGGCGGCATCGTGGCGCTCAGCCAGGAAGTTTCACCGGTAATGGCGGACGAACTAAATAAGTTATTTTTGGAATGCGTGGTGGCGCCAAGATTTTCGTCGCAAGCGTTGACGGTTTTTGCCAACAAGAAAAATCTGCGTTTGCTTGCGTGGCCGGAGCTCCACACCCGCGACGCATTTTCCAAAATTCAAACTTTACACGGCGGATTTCTGCTGCAGCAAATGGACGAAGTGCACGAGTGGAATCCCAAGTGGACAATCCAGGGCCAACAACCCGATGCAAGTGTGCGCGCTGATTTGAGTTTTGCATGGACGGTGGCGGCGCACCTCAAGAGCAACGCGATTGCCATCACCGCCGGCCAACAAACCCTTGGTCTGGGAATGGGACAGGTTAATCGCATCGACGCGGTCGAGTTGGCCGTCTCACGCATGTTGAAATTTCATGCGAAAACTTCGGCCGCTGGCGTTCCAGTTTTGGCCAGCGACGCGTTTTTTCCCTTCCCGGATTCCATCGAGCTTATTCACAAAGCCGGCATTCTGTGGGTGATTCAACCAGGAGGAGCCATGCGCGACGAAGAGGTTTTTGCGCGAGCCAAAGAACTGGGAGTGAATCTAGTCCTCACGGGGCAACGACATTTTCGCCATTGATTATAGTGATAAACTGGACCCCTGCGCGAAGCTCCGCTAACGCAAAGAGCCACCAATGCACCACCGCTAGCCTTTAAACTCGCCCAACGGTCCGTAAACGTGACAGATTTCCCAATATGAGCGACCATTGAAAAACCATGGTGAATAGCGAACAACTTTGGCTGGTCAAAAGCAGCGGGCGAATTCTCGGCCCCTTCACCACCGCTAAGGTTAAAGAATTAGTGCGGTCGCGCGAAGTCGCGTTGTTGGACGAGGTATCGGCAGCTTCGCGCCGCTGGCAGACACTTCAATATCATGAGAGTTTCAAAGACTTCGCCAATCGCATGCGTATTAGCAGTGTCAGCGACAAAACCGAAGCCACGTGGACAGCGACTGCGACCAATACTAGTACCGCGCTGACCCAGTCGGCGACTGATGCGCGTTCTGAAGTGACCGAGGAGATTTCAACGGGCGCGGAATTCTCAAGCTCGATTCGTGAGATCGTAGTACATGATGTTCCCGAAGAAACTCGTATTGTAAACAAGGGTTCGAGTGGCCGCTATCAGACTCAGGAGACCAAGGACACCGCAATTCAGCGTCAGGTGGAAAAGACCACCCGTGGATTATGGTTAGTGACCTCGATTGTGCTGGTGTCGGTGGTGGCGTTTGTGGTGCAGAAGCGTTTGGTGCATTTGCCGCTGGACAGAGGCACCACGCCTTTCGGGCATAAAGAGTCCGTACTCAATAAGGTGCAAGTGGGTGAATATGCTGAGGCGTTGCGCGATCTGCGCCAGATGTTTCCCGATCCGCGCCAAGCCAACGAACTGGCCATTTATTATGGGGCTTTGTTGATTCAGCTCGAAGGACAAACCTTGCAAGGTCGGGGTTTGCTCACCTCCATCGTGAGCGGGCACAAGCAAGATTTGAAACAAGCATACGCGGGGTTGGGAGTAGCCGATATTATCGACGGGCAGTTCGATTCGGCGCGCGAGAATTTAAATCAAGCGTTGGCACTGGATGCTATTTTTACGCCGGCGCTGGTGGACCAAGCTTCGCTGCAGTTGCGGAATGCGGCTTATGACCAAGCTAAAACTACCGCCACCAATGCCTTACGCACCAACCCCAATTCCGCCGAGGCTATGTTGGTTCTTGCCGAATCCCAGCTTTATCTGTTTCGCAAAACGGGCAAGATCGGCGATTTAAATCAGGTCAACAAAATGATCAAACATTTCTGTTCGAATCATTGGGACTATAGCAATGAACTCGGATTTTACGGCATCTATTTTGATTTTCTCAATCAGGACAAAATGTTGAGCGACAAGATTCGCGATTACCTCGATCGCGATCCGCAAATGACTAGCGATCATCGTCACAATCTCTTTATCGACCGCGGAATTGGCCAATGGCGAGTACTGGCGCGCTACTGCGAGGCAATCGCCGAAAAAATGGGCGACGAGCCTGGCCTTCAGGCCTTTCTGGCGTCTTGTTCGAGTCACGAAAACAATTGGGAGCAGGCGCGCGCGCGCATTGAGAAGGCGGTGGGTCTTGCGCCCAAGGATTCTCTCATTCAGGCCTGGTATTCTTTTATTCTAAAAGAAAGTGGCGATGGTGACCAAGCCACCGCGGCGCTGAGCCGGGCCACCGAACTCAACCGCAACGGGGAAGTGGTGCTGCCCATTCTCCTTCAGGCGCGGTTTTGCGCGGGCGCCAAGGTGATCGATTGCGCGCGAGCCGGCTGGCAGCAAATTTATGAGCGGGACTTGGATAATCTTCCCGCTGTCAGCGGGCTAGCCTGGGTCAATGCCGACAAGGGTTTCCATAGCGAAGCCTTGAAATTTTTAAAGAAAGGGCTTGGCATCTCGCCCGAATATATTCCGCTGCTTAAACTGCGTCAGCGCGCGGAACGGGAAGGTTGGTATGCATTGTCCAAGTAGCGCTTGGTGGCTATCGCTTTTGTTAGTCGGTCCGATGGTGTTTGCCGCGCACGAGGAAACTCCGGTTGAGATGGTGGACCGCCCGGCCCGTAACAGCAGCCGCGACGTTAAGATCCCAATCGATTTGGTGACGCGAATTGAAGCCGACTATCGCACCTTTCTCAGCAAGAACGAGGTTTCGCCTAAGCGAAACATCAAACGCCAGTTTTTGAATATCACTGCGGAATTGACTCAAAAAGGAACACCGGCGCTGCATGAAAATGTACGTGTGGTGACTCCGCTTGGCGGCGGCATCGTGGACCTGAGCGAATTCGTCACCCCTCTACGGGGCTCATTTTCGCTGAAGGTCGCGGTCAGCAAAGAAGACCACACCGAGCCCGTGGGCATGCGTCTATTTTACGTCAGCCGGGCCAAGCAGCGGGTGATTGAAGGCAGCGACTTTGGCGCGGGCTGCGATAAATTTATGGAGATCACGGGCTTTCATGGCGCAAAAGCGAATGCTCAGGGTTTTAAATTGTATACGGCTGGGCAACGCTATATTTCAGTCGTGGGTGGAACTTTTGTCGCTACCGCTTATACTAAGCAAGCGTTGTTGGTCGGCAGTCTCACTATAATGGATTCACGTTACCCGGAGCATCAGTGTGAGTAAAAAGTTCGTTCGTGACCTGCGTGAAAAGGAACATCTACAAACCGCTTTCTTGGTCGCTGAAAAGAGTTCCGGCACCGATCGCAACGGCAAAGCCTTCTTAAGCCTGAACTTGGCCGATTCCACCGGGCATCTCAATGCCCGCATGTTTGAAAAAGTCGATGGCGTGGCGGAAACTTTCGAAGTCGGCGATGTGGTGTGGGTCAAGGGCTTTGTCCAGCTCTTTCAAAATCGCAAGCAGCTGATTGTGCATGAAATTCGCCGCGCGCTCGACAGCGAGTACTCCATGCAAGACATGATCGCGGACTTAGGCGGCGATCCCAGAAAGCATCTGGATGAACTCCTGGGAATCGTGGCGGACTTGCGCGATCCGTTTGTGCGTCAGCTGCTATCCAACACTCTAAATGATGAGAGTTTACAAACGCTGTTGCTCAAAGCGCCTGCGGCCAAGACCATCCATCATGCCTATCGTGGAGGTTTGCTCGAGCATGTGCATTCTATCGTGCAGGTAATGCTTTCGCTTTCGCAACACTATCCTTATTTGAGTCGCGATCTGCTGGTCTTTGGCGCGATTTATCATGATATCGGCAAGGTCTTCGAGCTGGATTTGGTGGACGGCATTCATTACACACGCAGCGGGCGTCTGGTCGGCCATATGGTGTTAGCGTGCGAGATGATCGTGGAAAAAGCCTCGGACATCGCTGAGTTCCCAGTGGAGTTGGCCGATATTCTCAAGCACATCGTGCTTTCTCATCATGGCAAACTTGAATATGGGTCGCCCAAACTTCCGATGATTCCTGAGGCTATGGTGGTGGCGATGATTGATGATCTTGACAGTAAGATGAATACGCTTTTTCATTTTCTAAAAGGTGAAGTGCAGAGTGCGCAGCCGTCGGAAAAATGGAGTCACTACCATCCCGGCTTTGAGCGCTATTTTTATCTTGAGTACTTCCGCAAGAATATTCCTACTACTGACACTTAGAAAATTTTTCCGGGATTTAGCAGCCCATCCGGATCAAAGGCTTTTTTAATTTCGCGCATCAGCGCGATCTCGACGCTCGAACGCGTATGGCCGAGATAAGCTTTTTTGGTCAAACCCACTCCGTGTTCGGCGGAAACGCTGCCATGCAATTTTTCGATCATCTTAAACATCAGCTCATCGACAACCTTGCACTCGCGCAGGAATTCCTCGGTGCGCATCGCCGAAGGCTTGAGAATATTGATATGAAGATTGCCATCGCCGATATGGCCAAACCACACCACTTCGAATTGCGGATAATTATGTTTTAAAATCGCGTCCATTTCCCGTAAAAACTGCGGCACGCTGGCGATGCGAACGGAAATATCATTCTTATAAGGCGCATGAGGGGAAGTGGCCTCGCTGATATCCTCGCGCAATCGCCATAGGTCCTTTGCTTGCCGCGCGTTTTGCGCCTGAATGCCATCTTCGATCCAGCCCTGTTCGACACCGCTTTGAAAAAGCTCGAGCGCGGCTTCTAGCACGGTGGGGCCGGGAACTTCGATTTCGCACAGCACATAGTAGGGATGGCGGTTGGCAAAGGGAGCCTTAAGATCGTGATGATGCAAAACGTGTTTCAGCGCGAGATCGGTAAACATCTCGAATGCCAGAATCGGAAGCGCAGACTTGAAGGCATGATAGATTTTCATGACCGAGGCTAAATCCGAAACCGCAAATATAAATAAAGTGGGTTGAGTTGGCGGACGGGTCAAGCTGAGCGTCACTTGCGTGATAATGCCAAGGGTGCCTTCAGAGCCGATCATGAGGTGACGCAAATCATAGCCCGTGGCATTTTTAACCAATGAATTATTTAAGTGCAGGACCGCGCCGGTGCCGGTGACCACTTCGAGGCCCGCCACCCATTGGCGCATCAAACCGTAGCGCAAAACTTTGATGCCTCCGGCGTTGGTGGCGACGTTGCCGCCGATATGGCTCGAGCCGCGGCTGGCAAAGTCGACGGGAAAATAAAGTCCCTGCTCTTCCGCGTAACGCTGCAAGGTTTCGGTCACCACTCCCGCCTCGACCGTGACAGTTTGATCAAAGCCATCGAAGTTTAAAATGTGATTCATTTTTTGCATGGAGACCACGACTTCACCATTGAGCGCTGCGGCTCCGCCACTCAGACCGGTGCGGCCGCCGGATGGCACCAGCGCCACGCGCTGGCGGCGCGCCCATTGCACCAAGGCCACGACTTCATCCGTGCCTTTCGGAAAGACGATCGCGGAGGGTTGGGGCTGCAAATATTTAGTCCAGTCGCGCCCGTATTCGATCAGGCTCTCTTTGTCGGTGAGCACGCGAGTGGGATCAAAAATTTCGTGCAGTGAGCGCAGCAACGCCGTGGTGTCCATAGCGCTATTTTAAACTTGTCGTGATTAGTTCTGCAAGAGCTTTTGCATGGTCACAAAGCGCGCATCCGAAGTGCAATCGAAACTCTGTTGGCTTTGGCGAGTGGCGTGAATATCGCGTAGCAATTGCACGGCATCTTCCGCGGCCTTTAGCGCGTGTACCGGCTGGTCTTTGCAAATGTCTTCCACCACCTGAGCGAGTTCACTTACTTCGGGAAAGCCATAAGTTTTACCGGTGCCCTTGAGCTTGTGAAACGACTCACGCAGTTGCTCAGGGCTCTGCGCGCGAATTTGTTCTTCGATCTTGGCGATCTTTTCCGGCAGCGCCGCTAGATATTCTTGCGCTAGGGATTTGAGCAAATCGGCAAAACTCATGCGGCCTCCGCTTGTTTGAGTGGGGCCATGCCGTAACGCCATTCCGGAATCGTATAATAAAAAGTCGATCCCACGCCGGAAGTCGAGCGCACTCCGATCACGCCGCCATGCTGTTCCACCAGCGCACGCGCGATGGCCAACCCGAGACCGGTGCCTTTGACCAGCGGATGACGCGAGCTCGAAGCCTGACGAAACTTTTGAAAGATGACCTCTTGATCCTCGGGTGCAATGCCACGGCCGCGATCCCGCACTTCGATAATTAATTCTTGTTTATCATTGATTTCGCAATGCACTTGCACCGTGCCGTTTTGCGGCGAAAATTTAATCGCATTCGATAGCAAATTGGTGAGCACCTGCTGCATGCGGTCGCGGTCGATATAAACCTCGAGCGGCGGCATTTCAGCCGTGATCAATTCCACCTGGGCTTGGCGCGCCAAGCCTTCGAGGCTGTCCAGCGAGGTTTTCAGGAGGTCGTTCCACGAACTCCAGCCGGGGTGAAGCGGCAACTTGCGCGCTTCGATTTTTGCTAGATCCAAAATGTCATTGATCAAGCGTATCAGACGGTCAGTTTCGGTCTCGGCGATGCTCAAAAGATTTTCCGCCATATCATTCATTTTACCAACGACTCCCGAGCGCAACAAGCTCAAAGAACCCTTAATCGAGGTCAGGGGAGTGCGCAGCTCATGGGAGGCGATGCTTAAAAATTCTGACTTCGCCTGGTCGAGGGTTTTGAGCTGCTCCATATTGGAAATCACCCGTTGCGCCAGTGAATTGAAAGTCGATTGCATGTGGCCGATTTCGTCGGCAGCGGGAACGCTGAATTGATAGGTGTAACGATCGTGCAAAAAATCCACCATCTTGCGCGACAATTCGCCCATGGGCCGGATCACCGCGCGATGCATGAAGAACTGTAGTAGACCAAAACCCAACGCCAGTATCACGAGAGACACCGACCCGTAGTAAAGCAATCGTTTTTCAAGAAAGTCGAGTTGCTCGCGAGTCACACGTGTAAACTCGGCCTCGTTTCTTACGAACACCTGATGGCGCTCTCGCAGTAGTCGCTGATTGCCACCAGTGACCGCCTGGAGCACCTTGACAAACTCCTCGGCGCGGCGTTCGGGAAGCAAACGCGCGCGGTAGCTTTGTAAGTGCCGGATAGAGTCGGGTTTTAACAAACCGGGTTCGATCATTTCATCGCGGATAATGTAAGACATCTCCAGCTGGCGCCGCTGTTCACGGAACAAGCTGAAATTTTGATAGCTGACAAGGGCCAATAGCAGCGTTGAGCCGGCGAAGAGTGTAAATAAAATGAATAGACGTAGGCGAATAGACATCATGCGGCACTCGCCAAAATGGCTTCGATTTGGGTCGCAAGTTGAGTGGGATCAAAGGGCTTGCTAATAAACCCCACGCCGTTTTCGGTGAACTCGCGCAGATCCGCTTCTTGCGACTTCGCGCTCAAAAAAATTACCGGACGCGGCGCCGGGCAACGGCTTTTATACTCCTGGCAAACCTTAAGGCCATTCATCTTTGGCATCATTTCATCGAGGAGGATCAGATCATAAAGCTGCGTCAGTGCCGCGGCGAGAGCCTGCTCGCCATCATTGACCGCGGTGACTTCAAAGCCCCCGAGCTTTTCCAGCGAGAGTTTGGCAATGATGGAAATGTTGGGATCGTCCTCCGCGAGTAGAATGCGCATCACGAAGCCTCGCTGCGTTTATTGTAAGTGCCGCCGTGGGAGTAAAGCCATTTGCGAATTTTCTGTAACATGGATTCATGGGCACCCAGAAAAATCAGCTGCGAGCGGAAATGGCGGGTGGTCTGATCTTGCTCGACATGGCTGACTTTAAATAGCGGCACTTCAAGTTCAAGCTCCTTAAAGAACTGCGCGCCCACTTCAAGCGTTTGTCCGACTTTGGGAGCCTCTTCCGTCAGAATGGTCACACCCAGTTCAGAAATGCTCTCGAGCACGATATTGTGCGTGAGCGTGGCCTTGCCTTGCATCGGCGATAGTCGGATGCTCGGATATTTGCGCGGGCTGCGCTTTTCAAACAAGGCGTTGACTTTGCTCACCAGAAGAATGGGGTCGAGGGGCTTGACGATGTAGTCGTCGACGCCGACCTTTACCGCGCGCTCAACATCCTTGCGGTCGCGCAGACCGGTGAGCATGGCAATGCTCATTTCGCTATACTTGGGATTGTTGCGAACGGTATTGATTAAGTCGAAGCCCGAGTAGTGGGGCATGGTGGCGTCGGAGATCAGCAGATCAAAATCAATTTTGTTTAGCCATTCAATGCCACGCAGGGCGTCCTCGGCTACAAAGACCGAATGTCCAGCCGCGAACAAGATTTGCTCCGCCATTTTTAAGATATCAGGATCGTCGTCGACCACCAATATGCGAGCCACTTTCACCCCCCGGGTAGTCTATATATATCGGCGTAAAATCGCGGCTTTGAATGGGTGCGCCGCGAGGGGATTCTGGACTGTGCGGCCATGGAAAGTGCGGTGAAAATGTTGAACTTCTGGGCAGGTCTAGGTTATGCTTTTGCAATGAAGAAAAACGTTCGAATTTGGGATCGCTTGCTGCGCTTTTTTTTCGGGGTTTTCATGATGGCGTGGGGCTTCGCGGGCGGGCCAACGTGGGCTTATTTCGGGGTTTATTTTTTGGCTACGGGTTCGTGGGGGTATTGTGCGTTTTATTCTTTGTTGAATTATCAGCCGTTTGCGGATGAGTGAGCGTGTAGGGTTGGAAGGGGAGCTGGGTACCTAACCAAACGCTGACTCTTTTTCCATGCCGTCTTTGTTATTCTAAGGACTGACAAGGACGCATTCTGCTATGATTAAAATTATTTCCTTCCTGTCCGTCCTCGCCTCCCCCATCTGCGCCAACCCAGCATGTAGAGATGTCGGTCAAGTTTGCAAAATGGCCTTGAGTGACCTTCGACCCACGCAGTTTGCCGTTGGTCTTCGCGAAGTCGAACGCAAACAGAAACGCATTGGGGGCTTGAATGCCCGCGATCTCGAGACCTACCTCATGTCGGATCCTGTAGACGTCATCCTTGGTCCCGGAGGCACTGTGTATGTGGTCGATGGTCATCACTTTGCGTTGGCAGCCCAGCGCGCGTACCTCTCTGAAGTGGTGGTCAACGTCGTGCGAAATTACACACATCTCGACGACAACGGTTTTTGGGATAAAATGGCTAAAAAAGACTGGTTGTATATCTACCGTCTTGACGAGGGTCCGTTCTCTTACACCGAACTTCCGCGCACGTTCGTGGAGATGGTCGATGACCCGTTCCGGAGCCTCGCCTCCGCCGTCATTCTCGCTCACAGCGAGCTTGCGAAAAACCTGCCGAACTTTCTTGGAAAATGTGCCACCTCTCTATCCAATTGAACTTAAGGGCGCGGCCTTAGGCTTAGCCGCCTAAAGCGTTGGTGGATCGTGTGACCGAGAATCCAACTCTGGAGGCGAGCCGGTTCAACCTATAGGCGACAGTGTCTTTGAACCAGCGAATGCGCTTGGATTCGTTTTGGGCGTCCCGTTCAGCGCTAATTTTGCGTTTGAGGAGAAAGCCGTTGAATCGCCGCCGTATCCGTATGCGTAAGCGTGATTCGCGATTGCGCAAATAGTCTTCGCCCGACTCCAAGATAAGTGTTGGCACTCGCAATGCTTTCATTTTCTCATCGAGGCAAACAAAAGTGAGATGAGCGTTATTGGTGTGTTTCAATTCGTGGGTGAGTGGGTCTTCACACGCGACGGAAACTTCAATTTCCATGGATCTTTGTCCCACGTGGTTAATAATTGCCGTCAAAACAATATGCTCGCCCAGGCGAATTGGCGTGCGAAATGTAATGTTGTCAATATTTACCGTCACACAAGTCGGGCGCCCGGTGAATCGCCGGGCGCGCATAAAGGCCACTTCATCCATCCAGGACATTAGGTAACCACCAAACAAAGTGCCATTGGGATTCAGATGTTCGCCCGCTATGATCTTGTGATTGATGACGGTGCTGCTCGCTCTGGTTTTTTCCACTGTCTCTCCTCCTGCGCCTCACCATGTTGTTGTCCGTGCGGGTGAACCCCGTTAAATTGGAAGATCTTGATGTCCAGACGCTATTGGGTGCTGCCGGCCGTGACCCGCAAGTCGAGCAACAAATGCGAACTTCCTTTTCGCAACGAGGACTGTGGGTTTGCGACGAGTCCAGTCGTAACCCGCTGACTAAACTAGAAAAATACTACTATATCTATTCGAGTGAGAGTGAGGGCCTTCAGCAGGACCGAAAGAACCTGGGCAATCGCTCATTCGCGTTACCCTTGCGCGGTGATCGTGACTTTGCCCTGTTTTTGCAAGCCGGCAAGAGCCGACTAGAATTCCCAGACGTCACATCCTCCGAATTCACCGCGCCGCTCGCTGGGGAAATGGCACTGCCCTCAATAGCGCCGGCCGCGGCCGGCATTTTTGTAGAGAGCGTGTTTTACTGAGGTGACTTGGCCGGAACATTTAAGGCTACTGCACGCGGTGGTGATGAGCCGGTGGTCCGGTGCCTTTAAGGTGCGGTGATGGTGGAAAGGGAACCGGGTGCCGCCAAGATTTCCTTCAACTCCCCCGCCTCGTACATCTCCATCATGATGTCACTTCCGCCCACCAGTTTTTTATCGATGTAGAGTTGCGGGATCGTCGGCCAATTGCCGAACTCCTTAATTCCGGTGCGGATCTCTTCGTCTTCCAAAACATCGACTGTTGAAAACTTTGTTCCGAGTTCCTTTAGGATCGCCACCGCGCGGGCGGAAAATCCGCACTGGGGAAAGTTGGCGTTGCCTTTCATAAACAAAACTACGCGATTCTGCGCGAGCAAGGATTCAATTTTGGTTTTGGTTGCGGTGTCCATTTTTAATTCTCCCGTGTGCGGATAGTTAAGGCGTGCACTTCCCCGGTCTTCAACTCCGCTTGAAACGGAGCCATCACTTTTTGATGTTGCTCCATGCGGGTCATGCCGGCAAAAGTCGCCGAGGTCACCATGACCTCGTAGTGGTCTTCGGTTCCGGTCATATCGCGCACATCCACCGGGTCGCCGGGGAAGGCAGTTTCAAGCCTGGCTTTGATTTCCTGTGGTGACATATCCACGTCATAGCGCGTATTTGGCAAAAATTCTTCTCATTGACGCCGATGACTATAGGCGTTATAACTCCGGGCAATGCAACCCTATGAATATATCGAGACGGTGGATGAAGCGGAAGTCCGGCGGGAACGCGCCAAGGCTCGCATTTTCCGGGCGTCATCGTGGTGGAAGCAGCAGCTGGGGCGGGGGATCTGCTATCACTGCGAGAAAAAAATCGCGCGTGAGCAACTCACTATGGATCATCTGATTCCGCTCTCGCGCGGCGGTCGAAGTCACAAAAAAAATATTGTCGTCTCTTGCAAAGAGTGTAATTCTCGCAAAAAAAACCTGACAGTCGCGGAACTTCGGTTAAGCTCACTTAAGTGAGCGGTTTTATTCCAGGTCCGACTGAAAACAATCTTTGTCTAACTTGGGAAAGCAACGGGAGCAAACGGCGTGTCCAAGATTACCTCAAGTAGCACCGCGGAATATTTCGCCAAGAACCTTCAGCAGGTCGGTTTTTCTTCACCCTCAAAAGCTGTGCTAACCACGCTCAAAGAAGCGGTCGACAATTCCTTGGATGCTTGCGAAGAAAACGAAATTTTGCCCGATATCGAGATTAGCATTCAAAAAATGGGACCGGGCGCATCACGCAACACGGACCTGGTGCAAATCATCGTTGAGGACAATGGTCCGGGTCTTGAAGCCGACGACCTTGCCAAGGTTTTTGGCGAATATTTGGCCTCTAGTAAATTTGGCCGCGGCCGCTGCTCGCGCGGTCAACAAGGTATTGGAATTTCAGCGGCGACCACGTGGGCGCAGCTCACCAATGCTTCGGGCGTGCGCGTGCTCAGTAAAACCAAAGGCATGCGCAAGGCCGTGAGTGCGATTATCGACGTCGACATCAAAGCCAACCGCGGCGTGGTCAAGAATAAAGAAAGCGTGGAGTGGGACAAACCCCACGGCCTACGGGTGGATTTTCGCATTGACGGGCGCATCGTACTCAACGGCGACGGCGGCCTGCTCACCTATCTCGAAGGCACTACGCTTGTGAACCCGCACATGTCGATCACCTACAAGCTGGTCGATCAAGATGAGCACGTGGTTCCGCGGGTGGCTAGCAACGTCCCTGATATTCCGCCCGCGACGCTGCCGCATCCGCATACGATGAAGCTCGGGGAGTTCATGACACACGCCGGGCTGTTTGGCAAAATATCGCTCGAGAATTTTTTAAAGAAGGGTTTTTCGCGCATCAGCGACGCCACTTTAAAGGAGCTTTCGAAAAAAGGTGTGCCAAAGGCCATGTTCAGCAAAAATCTCACCGCGATCTCTGAGGCGGATTACAAAAAAATCTATCAAGCGCTGCATGAGGTGGAATTAGTGGCGCCATCAACCCGCTCGGTGCTGACGGTGGGCGAAGAGGGTTTGTCAAAAAGTATTCAACGTTTGGGCGAAGTGGATTTTTTCAGTGTGGTCACCCGCAGACCGCGCATCTGCGATTTCAAACCGGTTGTGGTCGAAGTCGCCATCGCGCGCTTTAGAGATCGACCATCGGAAAATGACAATCAAGTGCAGCTGCTGCGTTTTGCCAATCGAGTGCCGTTGCAATTTGACAAAGGCGCTTGCGCCATCACGCGCTCGGTGGAGTCCGTCAATTGGCGTTCTTATGGGCTGAATCAACCCAAAGACAGTTTGCCCATCGGGCCGTATGTGTTTGCGGTCAGTGTGACCTCGCCGTTTATTAAATTTAAGAACGCGTCCAAAGAAACCATTGATGGCAGTGAAGACTTGGTTGAAGAGATTCGCCGTTCGCTGATGCAAGCCGGGCAAAAGATGTCGCGCCATATCCGCGCCGAGGATAAGGCCGCCGATCTCGAGCGCAAGATTCAACATATAGAAAAATTCGGACCGATTTTGGTCGCGGGTCTGGCGCGCATCGTAGGCGCGCCCAAAGCGCGCGAAACCAAAGCTGAAGAAGGACTTAAAAAACTTCTCGGTCGCGATGCGAGTTCTGCCGAGGCCGAACTCGACAAGGCCACTTCCCAGCTCAAACAATTGAAGGACAAGGAACGCCAGAAATTCGGTATGGAAGATGAAGAGGCGGAAGCCCCGCCGGCGGAAGAGGGACGCCCACAGGAAGAGGCCGCCGCGGAGCTTGAGGCTGTCGAAGAGGCGCCCAAAGGCACGACCAAGAGGGCCACCAAAAAAACCGCCGGTACGACTAAAAAAGCGGCGGGCACGACCAAAAGGAAGTAAGAGGTAGCTATGCCTAAGATTCGCATTCGTGAACTGACTAAGGATATTGAAAAAGAAGCGAAGATCCTGTGCAACACCATGCTTGGGGATCTGGAAAAAGCCAAGCGTCCGGTGCTCGAAGCTGTCAAGTGCACGCTCGACAATTCCTTCTATAGTTCCAAGGTAGGCTTTCTCACCGCCGGCGACAAAGTGGTCAAAACGGAACTCAATGTTTCGTCGGTGCAAAAAATGGCGCGCACCATTTTCATGCTCGAGGTTATGCTTGGCAATCTCAAGTCGGGCGCGGTCAACACTAAACGTGAATTGTACTATATATCAAAAGGTTTGGTGCGCTCGAACGCCTTCAATAAACCTTTGGATTTTGACGATCAACCCGAGAGTGACGCGATCATCGATTTTATTTGCGACATGCTCGAAGTCTATCGCGAGGAGATGAACTGCTTTGCCAACGATCGCGGCGGCCAGACCTATTCTAAAAATCTAGTGGTCACCGAAACTCTTTCTGACGGCACTACCGCCAACGTTGACTTGGGTTCACTTGGAACTTCACCGTTTCAGCCTAAAAATAAGCCACAGCAGTTTCGTCTGAAACCTAAAAAGGGCAAAATCGAATTTTGTCTGATTATCGAGTCCGAAGGTACCGCCAACACCCTGGTTGCCAATGGCATGCACCTTCGTCACAGCTGCATCATCATGGGTGCTCAAGGTGTCCCGTCCAATGGTGTGCGCGGTTGGTGTAAGACCATTCAAGATCAGCTCAAGATACCGATGTATTTTTATGGCGATCTGGACGCGTACACTTTGCAAAATATCTTCCGCACGCTCAAGGCGGGCTCGGCCGCCAGCCTGATTCGCAACTCGGATTTTAGCGCGCCCGACGTGAAGTTCTTGGGAGTTCTCCCCGAGGATGTGAAGAAATACGATCTGATGTGCTACAGCGTTAACGAAAAAGACGTGGCGGAAAACCGCTCGCTTAAAAAGGCCAAGGACGCGCTAGAGAATGATCCATTTTTTCAAGACAAGAAGAATCGACGGCTCGCGGAGATTCTGCATTGGTTAGTGCGCGAAAAGAAACGTTGCGAACAGCAGGCGGTGTTTAGCGTGGATCCGAAAGACCCGCAGATTCTTGAAAAAGTCATTGTTGAGAAAATCAAGAGCGGTTCCTACGTCTGAGCAAAGCGCAAGCGCAAATAGTTTTGTAAATTTTCAGGCCCGGCCGTGGAGCCGCAAAAGCGTGCCCGGTTCCAACACTTTATTGATGATGCGAAAGCGGATGCCGAGCCATTTCAGCCACAGCGCCAGTACGATTCCGGTGGGACCCGCGTCCACAACTTGCAGGTCCTGCACGATTTAGAAAGTCAGAGGCAAGCTTACGGTCAATCCCAACATGCTATCGGTCACGGTAGGATTGAGCGAGCCGCCATCGTGCTTGGTGTAAGTTCCTGCGATATATTCCACGTTAATGCTGATGAGTGGGAAGGTGGTGAAACCGACTCCCAGTTTAATATTGGTGCCTTTGTCGGTGTCGTTGCCGGCACTTGTGGCAAATTTCAGCGCCGAACTCAGTCCATACTCCGCGTAAACGCGCAACATGATCGGAAAGTTAAAGCCGACAAAGACGCTCAAGTCGGAAGGCGTTACCGTGGCTGATGGCGTGCTCTTAGCGGTCCAGGAGCCGGTCATGTAATCGATCCCACCCATCAGACCGAGATTTTGCAAACCCAAACGGCCACCCATGCTGACGCCACTCATGTCGACACTATTCGGATTCTTGACTGTTCCCGTGTGATAGCCCAGATAAGGTTCGAGCAATAGACTGGCGTGCGCTCTCGGTGTCAGGATTAACGCCATCGCGCAGACCACACTAACAAAGCGTAAGATTTTGAAACTGAGTTTGTTCATGGAGGCTCCTCCCCGAAACTTCGGTACTTTTAGACTCCTCCTTTCACTTGCGGTTGGTCAATAAAATCTATGCCTTCCGCTTAAGACGAGCGACCTGGACCACGGTCAACCCAACCTCACAAAGAACAAGACGCCACCGGAAAAAGATACTCCGTCGTCACATCTTGCCCTTCAACGCGGTAAATTTCCATTGCCACCATGGAGGATTTAAGGCGGCGGGTCTTAAGATAATCTTTCACGTTAGGATACACCTTAAATGGACCGATTGCGGGCGAGCCGGAAAAATGGGCCACTACAAAGCTAGCTTCGGGGCGCAATTCAAATTCGGTATCGGGCAGAGAAGTTTGCAGGTCCGGACTGCCGAGCACGCAGCCCGCGTGGGCCCGAAGCCTATCCTGATCAACAGTGTCGGGATCATCGAGAAATTCACCGAAAGTCAACGGACACGGTAGCTGGTGCGCGGTGGCGAGTGCCTCGACAGCGCGAATGGTTTCGCCGATTTCATGATAGGCGCCGCGGTGGGATTTAAACATAAGATTAAGCGGTCCACGTTTTTCGCAACTAATGTCGACGGGTTTAGAAACCCCTAAATAAAAATACAAGTACACGGCCAAGCTAACGCTAACAATGACGAGGCTAAGCAAAAAAGTTTTAATCATTGTTTCCACTTGATCGAGCAGCCCATGGACGGATTTTGTTCAGCGACCGGATTTTCACCCGCCAAAATCTGCTCCAAGGCCGTTCTCAACTCCTGTTTTTCGACCCGTTCTGGCGCGCGCCAAGAGTCATCGAGGCGCCCGCGGTAGCGCAGCACGCGCTCTGAATTGTAAATATAAAGGTCTGGAGTACAAACCGCGCCAAAGGCCCGCGCCACCGTTTGTTCACGATCCACCAAGTAGGGGAAGCCGTAATTCATTTTTTTCCAGCGGGCCAATAACCGTTCGGGGCTGTCTTCCGGATGGTCGGAGGGATCATTGGCGCAAATTCCTACGAACGCCGCGCGCGGGTAGCCTTGGGCCAGCGCGATCAAGCGGCTCTCAATCGCTTGCACGTAAGGACAATGGTTGCATATGAACATAATCATTAGCGCGGGTGCAGTTGAAAAATCGCGTAGCTCATAAAGGTTACCGTCAACGCTTGAGAGTCTGAACTCCGGACAAGGGCTGCCGAGCGCGCCCGCGGGCGAGTAAGTCAGAGCCACGAGGCGCTCACAACTGACTCCAGATAATCTTGCCGCCCGCATGGATCAAATCGCCCTGGGCGCTGACGGAATCGGTGATGAAAGTCTTGCTGGGGTTGGCATTGAGCGCATGGGTGAGTTCGCGGCAGAGCTCGTCGTTTAAGCCCGGCAATTGGCAGTCGATCATGGCGGCGGCGAATTCCATCCGCAGCTCATCGAGGAATTGAAACCACTCGCCCTCATCCGGCACGTTATTCAAGCTTTTACTTAAGTGATCCGCCTGTTGAAAGTGGCGCGGATGATTCAAGACATTTAAGCCCAAACCAATCATCACGCGGTATTGCGCGCCGCCACTCACGCTTTCAATCAATAGTCCGCCCACCTTGCGTCCGCCCAGAAATAAATCGTTGGGCGCCTTGAGACTCCACATTAGCGATGGCCAAACCGAACTCACGGCGCGCATCAACGCCAGGCCCACGCGCGGACCGGTGATCGCTTGCGGTGAACCGGCCAGTGCAAACGACCAAGTGCTCAGCAAGCTTTCGCCGTTGTCGGTGTCGAGCCAGGAGTTCGCGCCGCGCCCGCGGCCCGCGGTTTGATGGGCCGTCAAGTAAAGCGTGAAATCTTGCGGTTCGGTTAGGGAATTTTTTTTGGCATCGTCATTGGTGGACGTGGTCTGCGCTTCAAATTGCAGCGCGATTTGCCGTTGCTCAGCCCAAGTGACGGTGGTGTCGGCGATGGATTTCAGCGTAGGCATGGGACTCTCAATTCTTGTGCGGCCATTCGAAAAGTAAACTGAAATCAGCACACGGCGCCGAATGGGTCAAGGCGCCCACGCTAATAAAATCCACACCCAAGCGTGCGACCTCGCCCACCCGTTCAAGACGCATATTGCCACTGGCCTCCACCTGAATAAACGGTGGAATCTTCGCCCGCGCCTCGGCAATCTTCGCATTGTTCATATTGTCGAGGAGAATGCGTTCGACACCTAAGCTCACGGACAGTGCCACTTCATCGAGGTTGCTACATTCCACCTCAATGGCCGCATTATTAGCATGGCGTTTAATTGCACGCACGGCCCGCTCAAGGCCGCCACTGGCGCGAATATGATTTTCCTTGATCAATACCGCATCCGATAAATTCATACGGTGATTGTGCCCGCCGCCCGCCCGCACCGCGGCCTTTTCATATTCGCGCAGCAGAGGCGTAGTCTTGCGCGTATCTAAAATCTTGCATTCGGTATCGCTCACCGCCTGCGCAAAACAACGCGTCAGCGTGGCGATGCCGCTCAGATGGCCCAGGAAATTCAGTGCCACCCGCTCGGCCTTCAGTAGCGTCAAAAGATCACCTTTGAGCCAGCACACAGTCTGCTGATCCAAAATGAAATCGCCGTCGTCAAATTGCCAGCGCAACACCATGTCGGGGCAAACATGTTTAACACAGCCCACAAACAGCGCGCGGCCAGCCAACACCAAATCTTCTTTGGCCACCAGTCGGGCGTCACCGGAGCAAGCGGCCAATCCTAGATTGTCGGTGGTCAAATCCCCTTTGGGAATATCTTCGGCATAGGCTTGGGTGATAAGCTGGCTTAGTGTCATGGGAAGGGATGGGAGTCGCGCTCTTTCAACAATTTATTCAGCTCACGCTCGATAATTTGCGTCGCCAATTCAGGAATTACTCTCCACACCACTGACTCGATCATCTCCGCACTCTGCGCACGAATGATCTTTTCCAATTGCGCGGCCGACAAAACTTCGGGGGCAGAGACAGGCGCCGGAGAAGGTGATTTCGGCATGACTTCGTCCAGTTCAACGTCGAAATCCGATTCCAAGCGCTGCGGTTTGGTTGGGGGAAGCGGAGGCGGAGCCGATTTCGCAGCCGGGGTCGGGGCCGCTTTTTGCGGCGTGCGCACGGTGAAATCGTCGACCTCATCCGCCGGTTCAGGCACCGTGGCAAGCACCGATTTTTCACCTGGCACGTGATAGTCCACCGGCACTGACTCAAGCTCATCGGGATGTAATTGCAAGCGATATTTTTCCGACGACGTACCTTTCATTTTGGGCATAGGCACATCGGTAAACTCTTCGTCGCTGGGCTTGCGCTGAAGCGGTCCCTTCGCGGCAGGCGGCTCAGCCTTGACCTGGGCATTGGGAAACGTCAGGAATTCCGAAAGTTTTTGATTCTGAGTGCGCGGAACCAAGTCGGTCACCAATTTTCGAAGCGCGGCCACGTCAAAAGGTTTTTCCAGTTGCGCGTTGGCTTGGCAAGCCTGGAACTTGTCTTCATCAAGCTCCATAAACCCACTCCACATTAGCACCACCGGAATGCCGCGCAGAAGTTTATCCTGCTTAAGCTCCGCGCACACTTCGTAACCATTTTTCTTTTGCAGCAAGACATCGGCGAAAATTAAGTCGGGCTTGAAATTCCCGGCGACCGAAGCCACGTCGACGCCAATATTGACGGGACGGACTTCCACCGCAAAGTCTTGGAGGGCCAACTGAAATACTTTTTTAATGGTGGGACTCTCGTCCGCCAGCAAGACGCGCAAAGCCATAATTTAGTAAAATCGTTTTGTAAATGTTCGTCAAGCAAGTAAAGTGAAACCGCATTCCATGCAGCTCATTGACCGTTATATCCTCAAACTTTTTTTACTCTACCTGCTCGCCTCGGTGTTGGTCTTCGTCACCCTATTTCTCACGGTCGACGTGCTTAGTTTTTCACTCCATCACGATGCCGCCAGTGGCTCGGCGATCTTCAAGTACTACTGTTACCATACCCCCTGGGTGATTTATCAGCTGATGCCCTTGGCGTGCCTGGCGGGCACTATCTTCACGCTCTCGTCGCTCAATCGCACCAACGAGTTGGTGGCCCTCTTCAGCATCGGCATGAGTCTGAGTCGCATTGCCGCCCCAATTTTGAGCTGTGTGGGAATTATATCGGTAGGCATGTTCGTGGTGGGCGATCAGGTCCTGCCACTACTGTTGCAAAAGCGCAACTATGTCGAGTACGTGGAGATTGAAAAGCATCCCGGCCTTTACTCGACCGTCAAGACCAACAAAATTTGGTATCGTAGCGAGAATGTCTTATTCAATATCAAGACGCTCAATCCTGAGGAACGCACGGCCCAGGACATCACGCTTTACTATTTCGACCCGCACTGGGAGCTCACCCAACTCATTACCGCGTCGCACGTGGAAATGAAGGGCAATTTGTGGGACCTCACCAATGGTTTGGTGACCCTGTTTGCTTCTGAGAGCAGTTTTCCGCTAACCAAGTCATTCACCGCCAAGACCATCACCATGAACGAAGACTTGAAGGACATTCAGTCCACCTCCAACTCGTCGCAAATCATGAGTTTGAAGGAACTGCGGCGTTTTATTGAGCGCAACAAAGAAGCTGGCTTGGATACAGTTCGTTATGAAGTCGACTATCACGCCAAGTTTGGATTCGCGTTTGCATCGCTTGTGATGTCTGTCTTGGGCGTGCCGTTCAGTGTGAGTCGCAGCCGCTCGGGCGGTTCGTTTGTTAACTTGGGGATTTGTCTGGGGCTCGCGTTTGGTTACTGGGCGGCGTACAATTCGGCGGTCACTCTGGGTTCACACGGGGTTTTGCCTCCGCCGATAGCGGCTTGGGGACCCAATATTCTGGCGACGTTTCTGGCTTGGATCGCGCTTCGATGTTTGAAGCGGTGAGGCGGACAAAAGCATGGGGGAACTCGGGCACACGGCAAGACTGGCATACGGTAGACGGCAGACTGGCGTACCCGCCTCCGTTCCCCAGTATTTCCCCTTCTAATTGACCGCATCTTCAGCTATAATTTGGGTTTATGGCCATACTAGAAATCTTAAAATTTCCCGATGCTCGCCTACGTAAGAAGGGTGTGGCGATCAAAAAAGTTACGCCGGAGTTGCAGACTCTGGCGGCCGATATGCTGGAAACGATGTATTCTTTTCGCGGTATTGGATTGGCCGCCGCCCAAGTCGATAAACAGGTGCGCTTGATTGTGCTCGACACCCGACCTCGCGAAAATGGCCGCTATAAACCTGAGCAGATGACGGAACTCGAAGCTGCCGCAGTGCAGCCTTTAATTATTTTCAATCCCGTCATCGTCAAAAAGGAAGGCAAGACTACTTATGACGAGGGCTGCTTGAGTGTTCCCACGTATTTTGAAACCGTGGAGCGCTTCAATTGGATCGAATTCAGTGGACTGAACCTTCAAGGCGCGCCATTCACTTTGCAAACCGACGGGCTGCTTGCGATCTGCATTCAGCATGAAATTGATCATCTCGATGGCAAGTTGTTTATTGACCGTTTAAGCCCGGTCAAATCCATGCGGCTCAAAAGTAAAATTAAAAAATTCGGCTATCCTGACCCCAGCCACCCCGATAGCGAAGAAGAATTGGACGCAGAATCTGAACGAGAAGAACACCGTTTGTGAGTCGCATCCGCGCTTTATTCCTGGGCACGCCTGAGATCGCCCGATTTTGTTTAGAAGCAATGATCAAAGACCCGCACTTTGAAGTGGTGGGTGTCATCACCCAGCCGGATCGACCGGCGGGGCGCAAGCTCCAGCTGCACCCTTCTCCGGTAAAACAGCTGGTGCAAGGACTTGGCATCCCGGTTTTAACTCCAGAGGACCTCAACACTGACGAAGTGCTGGCGCAGCTGGCTGGACTACGAGCCGAAGTCGCGGTGGTGGTGGCCTTTGGGCAGATTTTAAAAAAGCCATTTTTGAAACTTTATCCTGACAAAATCGTCAATGTGCACGCGAGCGTACTTCCCCGCTGGCGCGGGGCTGCGCCGATTCAGCGCGCGCTGATGGCGGGGGATACGGAGACGGGTGTTTGTTTACAAGTGATGGTACGCAAACTCGATGCCGGCCCCATCTTAGGCGTGCGACGCTTTGCTCTAACTCCCGAAATGACCGCGTTTGATTCTTACGCTAAATGTGAGCAATTGGGCGCGCAACTGATCCAAGTGGATTTGATGGATTACCTGCGCGGCAATTTATCGGCGGTCGCCCAAGATGAAGCGCAAGTCACTTATGCCGAGAAAATTGATAAGGTGAATGCTGAAATTCGCTGGGATAAAGCGGCGACCGAGGTGCACAATTTGGTGCGCGGACTAGCGATGGGGCCGGTGGCTTTTACTACTCGCGGCGGCAAGAGCTTGAAAATTCACCGCTCTCAGGTGAGTTCTGAGACATCAAAGTCAACGCTCCCGGGCCAAGTGCTTAAAGTCGCCGAGAAATCGTTGCTTGTTCAATGTGGAACGGGCAGTTTAGACCTCCTAGAAGTACAGCCGGAGTCGCGGGCAAAAATGCCGATCCATGAATATCTCCGCGGCTATCCGATCAAAACGGGAGAGCAATTTGACCCCCACTCAGCAGCAGACCAGCAGCCCCTCAGTAAGAAAACTTCCCACTAAGGGACCTTTTCTCATTGCACCCAGTATTTTATCCGCCGATTTCGCCAAGCTCGGCGAAGAGATCGCGTTCCTCGAGCGCGCCGGAGCGGACTGGATTCACGTTGACGTTATGGACGGGCACTTTGTGCCAAATCTGACCATAGGCGCCCCGGTGGTAAAAGCTATTCGCCCGATCACCCGCTTGCCGCTGGATGTGCATTTAATGGTGGAAAAACCGGAACGCCTTATCGCCGATTTTGCCAAGGCCGGAGCCGACTATTTGACGATCCACGTGGAGTCCACGCGCGAGGTCGAAGAGACTTTGAAAAAGATTCGTGAGCTGGGTGTGAAACCTGGCATTTCGCTGCGGCCCCGCACTTCGGCCGAGAGTGTATTCGCCTTCTTAAAATATGTGGATTTGGTTTTGGTGATGACGGTTGAACCCGGTTTTGGCGGCCAGGCCTTTATGCATGAGCAAGTGACAAAGATCGCACAGATTCGCCAAGAATTGTTGCGGCAAAACATCTCCGCATTGATCGAGATTGATGGCGGCGTTACCGACCAAACCGCGCGCACTTTAATGGACGCCGATATTTTGGTGGCCGGAAGTTTTATTTTCAAGCACGACTATCGTTCAGCCATCAAGGCGTTGAAGGACGTGAAATGCTCGAACTGACCGGACAGGACTTAAATGCCGAGGTTGTGTGGCAAGTCGCGCACAGCAAAGACGCGGTCCGTCTGGCGCAGACCGCTCGCGCGCGCATCTCGGAATCTCGCATATATATAGAAGGCCGCTTGCATGAGGGGGAAGTCATTTACGGGGTGAACACCGGTTTCGGTGCTTTTAGCAATGTGCGGATTTCCGACAAGGATATTCTGCAGCTGCAGCGAAACTTGATCCGTTCGCATTCGAGCGGAGTGGGCGAACCATTTAACCAAGAGCAAACTCGAGCCATCATGATGCTTCGTGCCAATGCCCTTGCTCGCGGACATAGTGGTGTGCGTCCCGAAGTGATCGATAAGATTTTAGAATTCTTGAATGCCGACGTTATCCCGGTGATTCCGCAGCAGGGGAGTGTTGGCGCGTCGGGTGATTTGGCGCCGCTTTCGCATTTGGCTTTGGCGTTGATGGGCGAAGGCGAAGTGTGGTCGGACGGCAAGCCTGTCGCGACCGCAGGGGTTTTGAAACTCAAAAAGATTCAGCCCCTCGAGCTACAGGCCAAAGAGGGCTTGTCGCTGATCAACGGGTGCCAAGTCATGACCGCGGTCGGCTTGCTCACGGCTTATCAAGCGCGACAACTTTTATGGATGATGGATCTGAGCGGAGCGATGTCGCTCGAAGCCCTGCGCGGCTCGCGCTCGGCGTTTGATCCCTTAATCTTCGCCACTCGCCCGCATCCCGGTGAGGCGAAAACTGGGCGCAACCTATTAAAACTCTTGGGTGCGGAATCGCCGATCAGTACTAGCCACGCCAATTGCCAAAAGGTGCAAGACGCTTACTCTCTGCGCTGCATGCCGGCTGTGCATGGAGCCGCCAAAGACTCGGTCCGCTACGGTATGAATGTGCTTGAGGTCGAATCCAATTCCAGTACCGATAATCCCCTGGTGTTTGCTAAGGAGGGGAAGATTTTAAGCTGTGGCAATTTCCACGGCGAGCCTGTCGCCTTTGTGTTGGATTTTATGGGAATCGCCATTAGCGCCCTCGCGAGTATTTCTGAGTGCCGCATTGAAAAGCTAATCAATCCGGCAATGTCGGAGCTGCCGGCATTTCTCG
The DNA here is from genome assembly GCA_025354795.1 of Pseudobdellovibrionaceae bacterium. Lineage (GTDB taxonomy): Bacteria > Bdellovibrionota > Bdellovibrionia > Bdellovibrionales > UBA1609 > JALHOQ01. The sequence goes on along the minus strand of JANXMF010000163.1, from coordinate 32,935 downwards.
CACCGAACGGCGGGCTTAACAGCGGCCATATGATCGTGCAGGTGGCGGCAGCCTCACTTGTGAGCGAAAATAAGATTCTTGCGCATCCGGCTTCGGTCGATAGCATTCCCACCAGCGCCGACAAGGAAGATCATGTCAGCATGGGCACCATCGCCGCGCGCAAATTCTTACAGATCACCAATAATGCCGAAAACATTGTGGCGATGGAATTTCTTTCGGCCACCCAAGCTCTTGATATGCTCAAACCGCTCACGCCCAGTGGAACTGTGGCAAAGGCTTTGGCCTGTATTCGTAAAGTGGTTCCGTTTGCTGAAACCGACCGCGTGTTTGCGCTCGATGTGGCCGCGATTCGTGAGTTGATCCGACGCGGAGACCTGCTCAACGTCATTCGTGCTTCAGTAGGAGAGCTCGAATGGTGAGAAGCGTGCGAGCCCCCACCGGCAGCAAGTTGCACTGCAAAGGTTGGCTGCAAGAAGCCGCATTTCGCATGTTGCAGAATAATCTCGATCCCGACGTCGCCGAAAATCCCGCAGAACTTGTGGTTTACGGCGGCCGCGGCAAGGCCGCCCGCAATTGGCAAAGCTACGACGGAATTCTGCGCGCGCTCACTCAGCTCGAAAATGACGAAACCCTTTTAGTGCAATCGGGCAAACCCGTGGGCGTGGTTCGCACCCACACTGACGCGCCGCGAGTATTGCTGGCCAATTCCAATTTGGTCGGCAAATGGGCGACCTGGGAAGTCTTCGATGAGCTCGAGCGCAAGGGCCTGATGATGTATGGCCAGATGACGGCGGGCTCGTGGATTTACATCGGCTCCCAGGGCATCGTGCAGGGCACCTATGAAACCTTTGTCGAGGCGGGCCGCAAGCATTTCGGCGGGGATTTAAAAAACCGCGTGATTCTGACTGCAGGCCTGGGAGGCATGGGGGGCGCTCAGCCGCTCGCGGGCGTGTTCGCGGGTGCTTGTGTGCTGGCGGTCGAGGTGGATCCCACTCGCATTCAGCGTCGGCTCGAAACTAAGTACATAGACGAGGTCGCTGACAATCTCGACGACGCGTTGGCGCGCGTGAAGCTTTACAAGTCACAAGGTGTGGCGCGCTCAGTGGCCGTGCTCGGAAACATGGCATCGGTGATCCATCAAATCCTCGAGCGCGGTTTTATTCCCGATCTTTTGACCGATCAAACCAGCGCTCATGATCCACTGCATGGTTACATTCCCGAGGGCTATACCCTCGAGGGCGCCGCCACTTTGCGTGCACACAATCCTTCGGAGTGCGTACGCGTGGCGAAGCAAAGCATGGCCAAGCATGTGCGCGGCATGCTCGCTATGCAGGAGCTTGGTGCAATCGCGTTTGACTATGGCAATAATATTCGCGCCATGGCGAAGGATGCCGGGGTCACGGATGCGTTTCGCATCCCCGGATTTGTACCTGAGTACATTCGCCCATTGTTTTGTTTAGGCAGCGGACCTTTTCGTTGGGTGGCGTTGAGTGGTGATCCGCAAGATATTCAAGTGACTGACAATGCGCTTCGAGAATTGTTTCCCCATAAAAAGAGTTTGCTACGCTGGCTGGACATGGCCGAAGAGCGCATCGCTTTTCAGGGACTCCCCGCGCGTATCTGTTGGCTCGAGTACGGCGAACGCGCGCAAGCGGGCCGCGTGTTCAATGACTTGGTGGCTGCCGGCAAAGTCAAAGCGCCGTTGGTGATTGGCCGCGATCATTTGGATTGCGGCTCGGTGGCGTCGCCCAATCGTGAGACCGAGGCCATGCGTGACGGTTCTGACATGGTCGCCGACTGGCCGATTCTAAATGCGCTTGTCAATACCGCGTGCGGTGCCAGCTGGGTGAGTTTTCATCACGGTGGTGGGGTGGGAATGGGTTACTCATTGCACGCCGGGCAAGTGATTGTTGCGGATGGGACGGCAGAGGCCGCGCGTCGATTGGAGCGAGTGCTGACCGCTGACCCTGCGATGGGAATTTTTCGTCACCTTGATGCGGGCTATGAAGTGGCAAAGACGGTCGCCGTCGAGAGGAAAGTGATTCGCCATGGAATTCCTTCTTAAGAAAAAGATAGACTTAGTTTTCTCCATGCGCTTTTATATTGGAGTTGCTTTTAAACCGGAGGAAATTTGATGAAACTACAGCGATTTGTATGGTTGGGAGTCACTCCCATATTGGCCGTTACCCTTGCATGTGAACACAAGCCGAGCTTGAATAACGACAAAGCCAAGCTGAGCTACGCCATTGGGCAAAACGTTGCGCAAAATATTAAAGCGCAAAACATTGACCTCGATCCAAAAGTCGTTGGTTACGCGGTTGCGTCTGGCCTCAAGGGCGACAAGCCTGAGCTGTCACAAGAAGAACAACAAAAGGCCATTCAAAGTCTCCAGCAGATGGCCCAAGCTAAAGCTCAGGCTGAAGCTGAGAAAAACAAAGGCGCTACTACTGAGTTCTTGAATACGAACAAAGGCAAAGAAGGCGTAAAAACCACTTCGAGCGGTTTACAGTACCAAGTCTTAAAAGAAGGCAAAGGCAAAAAGCCTGGTATCAACGACAAAGTTACGGTTCACTACACCGGCACTTTGATCACTGGCCAAAAATTCGATTCGTCGCATGACCGCGGTCAGCCGGCCGAATTTCCGGTCAACGGCATTATCAAAGGTTGGCAGGAAGCTTTGCAACTGATGCCCGAAGGTTCAGTTTACAAGCTGGTAATTCCGCCTGAACTTGGTTACGGCGCTCAAACTCAGCCGGGTATTCCACCCTATTCCGCGCTGGTTTTCGATGTTGAGCTGATCAAGGTCAACAAGGGCGACGGCAAGTCCAAAAAATAGTTAGTGCGAGCCAAACTAAAGGTATTTACCAACATCGGTGAGCTCCTCACCTTGGAAGGCGCGCGCTCAAAACAGGCGCGCCACCCTCAACAATCTGATCTTGGTGTAATAAAATCCGCAGCACTGGTCTGCCGCGACGGAAAAGTCGAGTGGGTGGGCCATGAGTGTGATCTGAAAACCAAAGCCTCCGATGCCGAGTTTATTTCCCTCGAAGGCCGCACGGTGATTCCGGCATTTGTCGAACCTCACACTCACTTGATTTTCGCAGGCGACCGCTCCCATGAATTCGAGTGGCGTATTCAAGGCCAAACTTATCAGCAGATCGCGGCCAAGGGCGGGGGCATTCGGCACACAGTGAACGAAACCCGCAAAGCCTCAGTGGCGGAATTGACACGTTTGGCCGAAGAGCGCGCCGAAGTTTTTGTGCGTCAGGGGGTGACTACGCTTGAGGTGAAAAGCGGTTACGGTCTCGATGTTGAAACCGAGTTGCGCTGCTTACAAGTGGCGCGGGCACTCAAGGGGCCGCGAGTCGTGACTACCTACTTGGGCGCGCATTCGAGATCGCCCGAATTTCCTGACCTCGATTCCTATCTGCACATGCTCTGCAATGAAATGCTCCCACGAGTCGCGCGCGAAAAGCTCGCCGACCGAGTGGATATCTATGTGGAAGAAGGGTTTTTTAGCGTGGAGCAAGGCCGTACTTATTTTCGGCGCGCTCAGGAGTTAGGCTTAGGCATCACCGCGCATGTGGACCAGTTGAGTGACACCGATTCCACCGCCATGACATTGGAGTTTGCTCCGCAATCGGTGGATCACGTGGTATTTGCAAGTGATGCCTCGATTAGGAAGCTGGCGGCTTCAGGGGCAACCGCGGTGCTACTGCCTTCATCTGATTTCTATTTACGCATGCAATATCCAAAAGCGCGCGCCATGATTGAAGCCGGAGTGCGAGTGGCGCTCAGTACCGATTTCAATCCTGGCACCAGCCCCACCCAAGATTTGAGTTTGGTTGGAGTGCTCGCGCGGCTGGAAATGCGCATGACTTTGCCGGAGGTTTTGGTTGCGTACACCTTGGGTGCCGCCTTTGCGCTCGCCAGAGAAGCCCACGTGGGTTCATTAAGTGTCGATAAATATTGCGATTTTTCTGTACTCTCCGGCTCATGGTCGGAACTTTTCTATAGTGTGGGCCGTCACCCAATACAGGCTGTTTATAAATCCGGCGAACCGTTGCTGCGTTCATAACGCATGAGATAACGAAAAAAGATTTTGATTTCCTGTGAGAATCTTTCCTAGAGTTGAGATGTCAGCGGTGTGTTGTACATGGACGTTACAGCTTTGCATTATGCAGGAGATCAGAAGACATGGCTCAGTCAGTGATTCACTTGACGCAATCGCGCTACTATTCCCCAGTCTTTAATGCCGCGGTTTTTGACGGCCCCATCCGGATCTACTTCGCGCAACATCAAGAGGCACTGGCCTTGAAGGTGTATTTTCAACTGCAGCAATATTTAAAAGAGACTTACTCCACTTTGCGCAAAGCTTTTCGTCAACACGGACAAACGGTTTTTCTGATGCTGTATCCGACGCAAGAGTCTTTTGCCAGCTCATTCAGCGATGAAGTGATCGCCGGAAACGTAAAGTCTGAGAGGCTCGGCGATGATTACGTTTTGGGCGTGCGCGGTCCGCTCGACGACGAGAATTACGATGAAGTTTTTCAGACCGTAAAAGCTATTTTGCAGAATCCTTCGCCGGGGAATTTGAATCAGGTGCAGGTGCAGGTGTAGAGGCCTCGTCTTCGTCGTCGGCGCTGTCTTCCATAATTTTCATGAGTTGGTCTATGGCTTTGGGACTCGTCCATTGAAAGGCACCCTTGGCTTGCCACACGATCTTGCCCTCAGGACTAATCAAGAAATGTTGAGATAGGTCGGTTACGCTAAACGCCCGTTTGAGCACGCCATTGGTATCAAACAGGGTGCGGAACTGGAGTTCACCTTCGCTCAGGAATTTGCGGGCGGCTTCGAGGCTCTCCGAGCGGGGCTCATCGATATTGACCGTCACGACATCAAATTCCGGACCCTGCCATTGTTGGCTGAGCTGATTGAGTAGCGGCAATTCTTCACGGCAGGGCTCGCACCAATTGGCCCAGAAGCTCAGTAGCGTCCATTTTTCTTTGAAATCGTCAGTTTTGAGCTGTTGCCCTTCGTTTGAGTATTCAAAGTTCGGAAGATTTTGCCGAAGAGTAGGCTGAATGTCTGGTTCCTTGAGAGAACTGGTCCAGGTTTCAGGCTTCATTTGCGATAAACTGTAGATGGCAACGCCTATTAATAGGATTACAAGCACGGCCATGGCAGCCATAAGACGATAGGTTTTTTGTGACGAGGTATCAGGTGATGGCGACGGCGAGAGCGAACTCATCCCCGCAGAGTATCTTGCGCGGATCCTCCGGTCAAATTGTGGTGGAGTATGTTTTACTTCTCGTCATCGGCGTGGGGCTTGCGGTGTTGATCACTAAGCAAATGGTAAGCCGTAATCCAGACAAGCCTGGATTTTTGGTTAAGAAATGGGTGGGGATCATCGAGACGATTGGGAAAGATCATGCCGATGCTCCGAATACGCCTTGAGGTGTTAGGGGCGGGATGAATTAACTGTGAGCGCTCGGAGTTGAAATTGCGTCGGGAGAAGTGAAGCTCCATAGGCGGTCGCGTCTGCGAAGAGCCGGAATCTAAATAAACGCCGACCCCCGACGCGCCAACTCCCGGTTCAACGCCGCCTGCATCTTCTCCTGCAACTCATCCGCAAGCTCATGCACCAATTCCTTATCATCCGCAGCCTCCGCTCCATACGGCAAGCGAATCGGTGCCAGGAAAATAATCTTCCACTTCGAAGGCAGCGGAATTAAATTCAATGGCAGCGGCAACACCAAGCCACGCAAAAACTTAGTCAGCTTCAAGCGACTCAAGTTTACATGGGCTTCTTCAGCCCCCAAAATCAAAGTCGGTATGATGGGCGATTGGGTCTGCAACGCTATCCGCACAAAACCGCGTTTGAACTCCTGCAACTGATAAGCCTGACTCGACGGCTTAAAATTCCCAGACTCGCCTTCAGGAAACAGCACCACCAGTTGGTTCTTCAACAGCGATCGCACGCCATTCTTGGTCGTCGCTTCGATAAACCCCAGACGCTGGGCCGGAATCGCGGTGGTCTCCGTGAGAAACCATAAGTGATGCGTAAGCACGCGCGGATACCGGCCCGAGGCCCGCATGATCTCGTGATGCAAAACCATGGCATCAAAGCCCGACACCCCCGAGTGATTCGGCGTAATCAGGGCACGGCCGCGTTTGGGCAAATTGTCCGCACCTTCCACTTGCACGCGGAAATAAGTTTTCATTAATTCCAAAAAGAAATGTGGCAGCAATTTATAAAGCAGCGTCTCGCGATTTGCGGTGCGCAGTTGACCTAAAATATCCTTCGCTTTTAAGCGGAACAATTGCTTCATCTTCATATCGCGATTAGAGTCTCCACCTATGTCCAATCAAAAATATATTTTAGCGCTCGATCAGGGTACCACAGGCACCACGGTTTGTCTTTTGGATCAGCGGGCGCAGATGCAGGCGTCCGTCAATCTCGAGCATGAACAAATTTATCCGCATCCAGGTTGGGTCGAGCATGATTCCGAAGTTATCTGGGCCAACGTCTGCAAGGGTATTCACGCAGTGCTTGAACAAGCGAAAATTAGTGCCGCGCAAGTAGCCGCCATTGGTATCACCAATCAGCGCGAAACCGTCGTATTGTGGGATAAGGCGACTCATCGTCCACTCTATAACGCGATCGTATGGCAGTGCCGGCGCACCACGGAATTCTGTGCGCGCTTAAAACCGAAAGCGAAAACTATAAGCAAAAAGACTGGATTGGTCATTGATCCTTATTTTTCAGCGAGCAAGATCCGCTGGCTATTGGACAATGTGAAGGACGCGCGCAGACGGGCCCAGCAAAACCAACTTAAAGTTGGGACGATCGATGCGTTTTTACTCTGGCGTCTTACCAACGGCCAAGTGCATAAGACCGATGTGTCCAATGCCTCGCGGACCCAGTTGATGAATATCCAAAGCGGAAAATGGGACGAGGAACTGCTCAAGATATTCAATGTGCCGCAGAATATTTTGCCGGAAATTTGTTCCTCAAGCGGCATTTTTGGAGTCACGGCGCGCGTGCCGGGTTTGCCTGACGGTATTCCCATCGCCGGTATCGCGGGGGATCAGCAGGCGGCGCTTTTTGGCCAGGCCTGCTTTCACTCGGGCATGGCAAAGTGTACGTTTGGTACGGGATCTTTTCTACTGATGAACACTGGCAACAAAATGCTTCGCTCGCGAGCAGGTCTGCTCACCACCGTGGCGTGGCAGCTTAAAGGCCATAAACATTTAACCTATGCGCTTGAGGGTGGGGCATTTATTTGCGGAGCCGCCGTTCAGTGGCTGCGCGATCAATTGCAGATTATTAAACACAGCTCTGAGATCGAAGCCCTGGCGCGGCAGGTGGAATCGAACGAAGGCGTGTTTCTCATTCCCGCTTTTGTCGGGCTTGGTGCCCCCTACTGGGAGCCCGAAGCGCGCGCGGCTCTTGTTGGAATGACCCGTGGCACGGGCCGTCCCCACATCGCCCGCGCGACGCTTGAGGCGATGGCCTTGCAAAACGTCGATATTCTTATGGCAATGGAGAAAGACCTTCAGCGCCGAATCAAAGGCGTGCGTGTCGATGGAGGTGCGGTACAAAATGATCTGCTGATGCAAATGCAGGCGGATTATCTTGGCGTGCCCGTCGAGCGGCCGCAACAAACGGAGTCAACGGTACTGGGGGCAGCGTTTTTGGCGGGCCTGGGTGTCGGGTTTTGGTCGGGGATTGAGGAGCTACAAAAGATCTGGCAGGTGCAAAAGAAATTCGAGCCACGCTTGACAAGAACGGCCAGGACGCAGAGTTTACAGGCTTGGAGAAACGCTGTCGCGCGGGTGCGAGGCTAAGGCCGACTGGCTAAATTTATTATCGATTTGGCTGACTTCGCGAATCCAGTGAAAAGTCGGCTCCGCGGTTCCCATGAACTCCTTCAAATTCAGATACTTCTCATTAGAAGCCGGCAAATAAATATTTTTAAACCCCAGTTTCACTGCTTCTTTGACTCGCTCCATAGCCAACGTCGAACCACGCACTTCGCCAGTCAACCCGACCTCGCCAAAGAAACACGAGTTCGCCGGCAGCGGAGTCTGCCGTTCCGATGACACCAGTGCCGCCACCAAAGCCAAATCCACCGCAGGTTCAGTTACGCGCAAGCCGCCCACCACGTTGCTGTAAATATCGCGATGGATAAACGACAGCGCCGTGTATTTTTCCAGCACCGCCGCTAGCATGTGCACGCGATTCACATCAATGCCAATGGCGTTGCGCCGCGGAGTCGGTAGCGGTGTCGATGTGCATAGCGCCTGAATTTCACACAATACCGGACGCGAGCCTTCAATCGCCGCAAATACCGCCGAGCCGTAGCGGTTTTCCCGCCGCTCCTCTAAAAAAAACTCCGACGGATTGGCCACTTCGTTTAAGCCATCGCCTGACATCGAGAATACGCCCAGTTCATTGGTCGCCCCAAAGCGGTTTTTTAAGGCCCGCAAGATGCGAAACTGCTGATGGTTGTCGCCTTCAAACGCCAACACCGTATCCACCATGTGCTCAAGTACGCGTGGCCCCGCGAGCGAACCGTCCTTAGTCACGTGGCCAATCAGGATCACGGTTACCGCTTTAGTTTTGGCCAAAGTCAAGAGCCGCGCGGCACACTCCCGCACTTGCGACACCGAACCGGGGGCCGATTCCACGTCTTCTGTAAAAACAGTTTGAATTGAGTCGACAATTAAAACGCCGGGCTGGCGCTCTAAAACACTGGCAAATATATTGTCGAGAGAACTTTCACTCGCGAGATCGACCCGCTCGTCTTTGAGACCCAGACGCCGGGCGCGCAATGCGGTTTGCTGCACACTCTCTTCTGCACTTATGTACAAGACCTTGGCGTTTCGCCGCGCCAGTGCTCCGGCGATTTGCATCACTAGGGTGCTTTTGCCAATGCCCGGGTCACCGCCGAGCAAAATATAACTGCCTTTGACCAATCCGCCGCCCAAGACGCGATCGACTTCGTTCATGCCGGTGAAAATGCGTTGGCCGGCGTCTAAAGTCGGGGTGTCAATCAGATTGTAAACATCCATGGTGGCTTCTACGCGTCGGCCGGAATCGCTCTTGCTCACCCAACCCTTACGCTCGATCTGCGGCTTTTCCTCAACCAGCGTGTTCCATTCGCCACAATCACTACAGCGGCCTTCCCATTTGCTACGTTTGGAGCCACAATTTTGACACACGAAAACCGTTCGAGTTTTAGCCATACCTCTGGCTACCATAGCGTGCTTGGGCTTGCATAAAAAATATATCTTCTGGGCTCGTTTTCGCGCTGTGTTTTGATCTATAATTTGAGGTTTACAGGTCCACTTTCCGGAGGTCGTTTTGCGAATCCGCCATCAGGCGTGGCTACTTTTGCCAATTCTTTTTTCGCTGTCCGAAGCGCGGCCGGAAGCTCAAAGCCCGGAAGACCTAGCGCGTGCGGCATTCAAGCGTGGAGTCGACGCCTTCCAAGCGAAGCAATATGACGCCGCCGTCGGGGATCTGATGAAGGTTCCAGAGCTTGGCAATTACCTCTCGATTTATAAGCACTGGTATTTGGGCCAAACTTATTTGGAACTTGGAAAATACAAAGAGGCCGAGCCGGAGTTCGCCAAAATCTTGCAAAGCCCGGTTTCGAGCGAACTCAAATACCAAGCGCAATTTGATCTGGGCGAAGTGGCCCTTCGGCAAAAAAAGTATGGCGAAACCATTGCCCGTTTGCTGCCGCTCGAGCGCAAGTGGCGAAGGTCTTACCGCTCTCCGGAAGTGCTTTACCGTTTATTGCGCGCGGATCTGAAACTCGGGCACGTGGCGAGTGCATGCAAACGCGCGCGCAAGCTTTATGCGAAGTTTCCCGCGCACGCGGCCATCGCCGAATGGGGCAGTGACCTACATGCAGCCGAGGTCGATGGCAAAAAACTTCCGTGCGCGGCGCTCAAAGATGATTTCAATGACCGGGTCAAGAGCCTGCAGTGGGCAGGCGAATCTGAGAAGGCACACAAGGAATTGACCGATCGGCTCGAAAAGGTTGCACCAAAGGAGCGCTTGACGCTCGATATGAGCATGGCTAATTTTTTGGTCAACGAAGGATCAGTGGATGATGCCTTGAACCTTTTGATTCGCTACTACCCGGAGCAAAAATCCAGCGTCCCGTTTTTGCATCTGCTCGGCAAAGCGGCGGCACGCTCGGGTGAGTATCAAACTGCAGTTGGCGCCTTTGAGCGCGCCTATCAACTCAACCCGAACAGTAAGAAGGGGCGCGAGGCGCTGTTTCAAGCGGCTTATTTGAGTTATCAGTTTCAAGACTACGACGGCGCCGTCCGTAAATTCCAACAGTTTGCCAAATCTAACGCGCGTTCCGGATTGGCCAAGGATGCCCAGTGGCACTTGGCGTGGCTACAATATTTGCGCGGTGACTATCGGGGCGCGCTGGAGAAATTCGCGCAAGTGCGGCGCAGTTCGCACTCCCGCCGCGGCAAGAGCGACAGTCTCGAAGAACGCCTGCTCTACTGGTCGGCCATGGCGAATATCCGTCTAAGCGAGTGGCGCGAGGCACGCGTGTCCCTTGAAACCATCATCGGGCGCAATCCCTACTCATACTACGGCTTGGCCGCGCAGTCGAGACTGGATCTGATCCGCTCGAAGGTCGATGACAGTCAGCCGCGTGCGCCGCTCAACCCGCGCCTGTTGCCGATGGAGCCAACGGCCTCAAACGACTACAACGAGGCGCAAGAGAGTGAAGAAAATTTAGCGGAAGGTAAAGAAGAGGAAGCCGCGCCGGTCCCGGTCGGCGATGAAGGTGACGATGAAAAAGTGCTGGTTTCCGATATTAAAGATCCCGCTTTGCGCGCGCGCATCGATGTGGCGCAAAAGTTGATCCAGTTGAATTTACAAGATTTGGCGCGCTGGGAATTGATCGAGGTCGAAAAACGCACGCGCAATCAGCAGTACTTGCGCATGCTGATCGCGGCCTATGAGGGCATCAATTCCTATCATCGCTCCGCCGGCATCGCTGAACTCAGCTTTAGCAAGGAGCGCGAAAGTGGCGGACTCGAGGGTGCCCGATTACTATGGACTTCGATGTATCCGCAGGCGTTCAAAAGCAATGTTGTGGGCACAGCCAGCCGACATTCCGTGCCGCAAGAATGGATCTGGGCCATCATGCGCACCGAAAGCCTTTATAAAGCCGACGTGATTTCGCCGGTCGGCGCCCGAGGGCTGATGCAGCTGATGCCGCTCACAGCGCGCAATCTTTACAAAGTGAGTGGCGATCCCGTACCCGATAACTTAGATTTGTTGAATCCCGAGGCCAATATTCGGTTGGGGGGTCAGTACCTGGCGCGGCTTGGACAAAAATTCAGTTTCCAGCTGGCCCTGGTTGCCGCAGCGTACAATGCGGGTCCCCATCGGGTGGAAAGTTGGCTCGTGAGCTTCGGTCACTTGGAAACCGACGAGTTTGTCGAACACATACCCTTTTTAGAGACTCGCAACTATGTAAAAAAGGTGGTGCGTAGCCATGCGCTTTACCGCCGTCTCTATGCCAAGGATCAAAAATCCGCCGAGTTTTTGGCTAAGGGCCTTGGCGTCTCCATTCCGACTCGCGCAGCTACCCGCGAATCTTGGTAGGTCCTTTGGCCTTGACTGGCTTCGTCACCTCAGCGAAAACTTGTCCCAATGCTTTTTTAACAGGTGGGTGTGTGTATGCGTTTGATGGTGGTGATGGTACTGGTGGCCCTGACGGCTGCGTGCACGGGTAAGAGTTCGCATCTTGAATATGGTCTCGATGTCAAAGAAACGATGCGGGTCAATTTGCTGTCTGAGCCCCCGACTCTAGACTGGAGTAAGGCCACCGACACGACATCGGCGACGGTAATTTTCAATATTATGGAAACCCTGGTGAATTACAATCTTGCCGATCCGGAGTTGCCTCCCATTCCAGGCCTGGCCACCGATTGGACGGCCAGTGAAGGTGCTCGTATTTGGACCTTCAATTTGCGCAAGGGTGTGAAGTGGACCGACGGCACCGAATTTATCGGTCAGCACGTGGTGGATGGGTGGGAACGGATGCTCAATCCCGCGACGGCTTCGGAATATGCTTATTTTCTTTTTCCGGTGAAAAACGCCAAAGCCTTTAACGCCGGTAAGATTAAAGATTTCAAAGAAGTGGGCATTAAAATCAACGACCAGGGCCAAGTGGTGGTGGAGCTCGAAAAACCGATGGGCTATTTTCCACTGCTGCTCACCCATCACTCGACCTGTCCCATTCGCAAAGACACGGTGGCGAAGTTTGGCGACAAGTGGACGGATCCTAAAAATATCCAAACGCTGGGCGCCTACGCTTTGAAAGTTTGGGATCACGACAAGAATATAGTTTTGGAGCGTAACGAAAATTACTACGGGGAAAAAGCCAAAATTAAAAACGTTTTGGCCTATATGATCAACGAGTATTCGACGGCTCTCAATCTTTTCGAGTCGGGTAAACTTGATTTCCAGGAGACAATTCCGTTTAAGGAACTGCCCCAATACAAAAATCGCCCGGGTTTTCACTCGGTGCCGTCATTGAGCCTGTGGTACATGGGCTTTAACGTGCGTAAGCCTCCGTTTAACGACGTGAAAGTGCGCAAGGCGTTCTCGCTGGCCGTGAACCGCAAGCAAGTGACAGACTTGTTGAATGGCGGACACACGCCGCTCACCAGTTGGGTGCCGCTCGGAATGTTTGGTTACGAAAAAGAAATCGGCACTAAGTTTGACGCCGCCAAGGCCGCGGCCATGTTGGATGAAGCCGGGTATAAGGATCGCACTAAGTTCCCAAAAGTGAGTCTAGCGCTGAACACCAACGAGAACCACCAGCGTGTGGCGGAAAATGTCCAGGCCCAGCTTAAGAAGAATCTCGGGATCGATATTCAAGTGGTGAATGAGGAGTGGAAAGTCTATTTGAACCGCCTGCACAACGATACGCCGAGCCTGTTCCGCATGGGTTGGCTCGCCGATTTTCCGGACCCTGACAATTTCATGAACGTAATGACCAGCTATTCAGACAACAACTACACGGGCTGGAAGAACAAACACTATGACGAGTTGATAGAGGCAGCCGCGAGCAGCTTGGATAAAGAAAAGCGCCGCGAGATTTACAAAGAGGCGCAGAAGCTTTTGACCGAGACGGAAGTTCCGGTGGTGCCGGTGTTCTCCGATGTGCGTCCTATTTTATTAAGCGAAAGGGTGCAAAACTTCCCGCTCAATTCGATCAATCGTTGGATCCTCAAGGGAGTTTCGTTTAAGTGATCGCACGCGCTTGGGGTCCCGCTGTCCTTGGTCTTTTTGTTTTGGCCGTGGTCATGAGCTTTTTCAATTTTGAAATTTCTAAGTGGCAGTGGATGCTCAATGGCGTCGTGTTTTTTGGCGGCGCGGTGGTGTTCACCATTTCGCGCGGCATGACGTTTTTTGTGGTGAAACGCTTATTCGAGACCGTGTTCGTAGTGTGGATGATTGCCTCGCTGACCTTTATTTTGTTGCGCGTGCTGCCCGGCGGACCCTTTGATTCCGAAAAGGCGCTCCCGCCCGAGGTGCTAGCCAATCTTGCCAAAAAATACCATCTCAATGATTCTGTACCTAAACAATATTTAGACTATATGGTCGATCTGCTCCACGGCGACCTCGGCCAGTCCTATAAATACATTGGCCGCGACACTAGCGCCATCATCGCCGAAAGCCTGCCCAGTTCCGTGCAGCTCGGGATCTACGCGCTGTTGATTTCCTATATTGTGGGTATCCCCGCAGGCGTGCTTGCCGGCTGGAAGCAAGGATCGAAAACGGATTTTGCCGCGATGTTTTTGGCGATCAGCGGAGTTTCGTTGCCGAGCTTCTTAATGGCGCCGATTTTCATTATGGTCTTTTGCTTTTGGCTGGGATGGTTCGAGCCGGCGCTGTGGGAAGGACCGGGTTACTACGTTTTGCCGATGGTGGTTTTAGGTCTTAGGCCCGCGGCCGTCATTGCTCGGCTGACCCGTGCCAGTGTGCTTGAGGTCATTCATTCCGATTACATTCGTACGGCCAAGGCCAAGGGCCTGGATTCGCGCACGATTTTATTCAAACATGTTTTGCGAAATTCCCTGATACCCGTCCTGACTCTGTCCGGTCCCTTGGCGGCGGGCGTGCTCACGGGGTCTTTTGTGATCGAACAGATTTTCGCGATTCCCGGTATCGCTAAACATTTGGTGTTGAGTGTGACCAACCGTGATTATCCGCTGATCCTCGGCACCACGTTGCTGTTCTCGGTGATGCTGGTGATCGCCAATTTGGTCACGGACTTTTTGATGGCGGTGATCGACCCGCGTGTGAAGATGATATGAAGACAAAACAAGAAGGCCGCAGCCTGCAAGAGGAAGCCCTTGAGAAATTGCGCAAAAACCCAGTGGCCGTGTGGTCCGCAATACTGATCGTGTTTATTTGCGCGGTGGCGCTGCTGGCGCCTTGGATTTCGCCCTATCCGTTTGATGAACAATACCTAGATCAAGTCTTGGCCAAGCCCGACGCCCGTCATTGGTTCGGCACCGATAGCCTGGGCCGCGACATGCTTTCGCGCTTAATTTACGGCGCGCGCATTTCGATGGCCGTGGGCGTGATAACGGCGCTAATCTCACTGGTGATTGGTACGATTTACGGGGCCGTGGCCGGTTGGTTCGGCGGTTTTGTGGACAGCGGTATGATGCGGATTGTGGATATTCTCGATTCGATTCCATCGCTGGTGCTGCTTATCTTGGTGAAGCTGATTTTTGACTCGGTGGACATTATATCAAATCCTGAATTGAAGGCCCTCACTGGGATGTTGCTAGCACTTTCGCTGGTGAGTTGGGTATCACTAGCGCGGGTGGTCCGTGGCCAGATTCTGCAAATGAAGCAAATGGCCTATGTAGAAGCCGCCCGCGCGATGGGGGCGTCTGGATTGCGGATTGTCAGCCAGCATATTCTGCCAAATATAGTCGGTCCGGTAATCGTACTTCTGACCTTTCAGATTCCCTCAAATATTTTGTCAGAGAGCTTTTTGAGCTTTCTGGGCTTGGGACTGCAGCCGCCGTTTTCAAGTTGGGGAGTGCTCGCCAACGATGGCTGGCGGTCTTTGAAGTCCTACCCACATCTCATGATCTCACCGGGGATTGCCATTTTTATGGCCATGCTGGCGTTTAATTTACTGGGTGACGGTTTGCGTGACGCTTTTGATCCGCAGATGCGTGGTCGAAGCGGTTAAACGGAGCGTTGTGAAACACGCCCCTGGTTAAGCGTTGCGTTAGTAATCCAAGGCCTAATGGTTAACCGTCGCGTTAAAAATATAAGTAATAGCCGAACATAAACATCAGGCCGCCCATGCGGATGGCCAAGTCGCTATTGTCCAGCTCAAGTTCCTGACCCTTGCCATATTGAGTGAGCGAACCATTGGAGGCGTTGAACGTTCCCGACGATTTGGTGACGACGCTGCGATTGAAATTCAGGTAGCGATAGTTTCCCTCAGCTGAAATGCACTGACTCGAGGTCAAACACAATTCCGCGCCCAGTCCGACCTCGGTGCCAAAGCCTCCGCTGGTAAAGTCTACGTGATTGCCGGCGCCCTCGGTGATCATGCCGTTTGCGGAACCGTAACCGAGCCCCAGCTGCATGTAGAATTTCATAAAGTTATTTTCAAGTGGGTAGAGTTTGAGCATGGGAAAGATCGTGTATCCGGTCACACCATAAGTGTAACTCCCGGCCGAGCCCGAACCGTCTTGGCGCGCATAAAAATAGGTAGGTCGGATATGGAGCGCGTAGATCGTACCGTCGAAGCGGTATTGGTAAAACGGCCCGAACTCGTAGGCTTGAGTCAGTTGCCCTGTGGTGATTCCACCTTGGTTGATGTTGGCGCGGCTTTGCATGGTATTGAGGTCATCTTGGGTGGAATTGACGATTCCGCCGTAAAAACCGATCGCTCCATAACCGCCGAGTCCGGCGACGGCTCCGCCACTGCTGCTGCCGTGACTGCTACTGCCCGTGGCGGCGTGAACTTGGACTACGGTCATCAATAGAATCACTGCAATTACGTGCATCATGCGAGTACCTCCACCCAAATTAAATTGTGATCCCATTTGCGTTATTGCGCATTGATAAAGCGAGCGGCCCGGACCTTTGGGGGACCGGAACTGGTTCCATGATTCCGTGGCAAATCGAGGTGCGACGACGAAAGACTAGCCAGCCGCTAGTTTGAGAAAGAGCAACGAAGGGTTGCCGCAAAATCGAATATTTTGTACCGAAACCTAAACGTTAAATCGGAACAGCATAATGTCGCCGTCTTGCACGAGGTACTCTTTGCCTTCCGAGCGGTACTTGCCGGCCTCTTTGACCGCCGACTCCGACTTAAGTGCCAACAGATCTTTGCAGTGGTAGGTTTCGGCGCGTATAAAACCACGCTCAAAGTCGGTGTGAATCACGCCGGCCGCTTGGGGCGCCTTACTGCCCCTGGCTACCGTCCAGGCACGGACTTCTTTTTCGCCGGCGGTAAAATAAGTGATCAGATTGAGCAATTGGTAGGACTCGCGAATGAGGCGGTTGAGCCCAGGTTCTTTGATCCCCATAGAAGCCAAAAACTCGCCGCGCTCGCTGGGCTCGAGCTGAGCGATCTCGGCTTCCATTTGACTGCAGATTTGTAAACTTAAATTATTTTCGCTCTTGGCCTGCTCGGCGACCTTGTCAGCCATCGCACTCTTGCCGCTTAGAAATTCGTCTTCGGAAACGTTGCATACGTATAAAACCGGTTTAGACGTGAGCAGATGCATTTCGCGCAAGATCTGGGTTTCATCTTCTTCCACGGTCACGGTGCGCGCGGGCTTACCCTCCTTTAGCGCATCATACACCTTTTTAACAATGTTGAACTCGGACTTTACTTTGGCGTCTTTACTTGTATGTGCCAGCTTCTCGATTTTTTTGAAACGCTTCTCGACCGAATCCAAATCGGCGAGCATCAATTCGGTGTTGATCACCTCAATGTCGCGCAGAGGATCGACGTTGCCGCTCACATGCACGACATTGGGGTCCACAAAACAGCGCACCACATGCACAATGGCGTCGGTCTCGCGTATATTCATTAAAAATTTATTGCCGAGGCCCTCGCCTTGGCTCGCACCGGCCACCAGTCCCGCGATATCCACAAACTCAATCACCGTCGGCACTTGGTTTTGGGGCTTTACAAATTGCGAAATCTGCTCGAGTCGGACATCGGGAACCGTCACCACGCCCACATTGGGATCAATGGTGCAAAACGGATAATTGGCGGCCTCGGCCTGCGAAGACGTGAGGGCGTTGAATAGGGTGCTCTTGCCCACATTTGGCAACCCGACAATTCCACATTTTAATCCCATTTCAAATGCCTTTCGTCTCTTTCCCGTTGAATTGCGTCGCGGCCTGTCCCAGACCCTGGTTGACCCACATATCCGCACCATCGGCGGCCAGACTGATAAAATCCGGAAGTTTCGATTGTTCCTCTTTGCTAAAGTTTTGCAAGACCCAGTCCGCCGTATCCATGCTCTTTCCGGTGCGCGCGCCGGTGTCGTCGACAAAAATCGGTGGACGCCCGACGCCTAAGCGCAGGCGGGCATAGTCGTCGCCGGCAAGGACTTGATGAATATTGCGGATGCCGTTATGACCGCCGTGGCCGCGCTTGGACTGAAACTTCATGAAACCAAAGGGCTGATCGACTTCATCGTGCACCACCAAAAGGTCGTCCCTAGCGATATCGTAAAATTTCATTAGGGGTTGCACGGCCTCGCCGGAGAGATTCATAAACGTCTGAGGTTTACAAAGCAGAACCGGCTCACCGTGAATTTTAACTTTGAGGGTGTCTGCGCGGAATTCATTCTTAAACTGGCCGCCGCCGGCCAGTGCATCAATAAACAAAAATCCAATATTGTGACGGGTCATCAGGTATTTCGCGCCCGGATTTCCCAATCCCACAATTAGTTTCATAGTTAATGAATTACTTTTTCTCTCCGCCACCAGCCGGAGCTTTGCCACCGGCTTTGTCGCCGCCAGCCGCTGCTGCCGCGCCAGCCGCGGGAGCACCGGCTGCACCGGGAGCCGCTGCTGCACCTTCCGCAGGCGCTGCACCTTCGGCCGCCACCACTGGAGTTGCCACTTCTTCTTTGACTTCAGCGCACGTGACGATGGTTTCGTCGTTACTGGTAATAACGTGAGTGTTAGCCGGGAATTTAATATCCGAGACGTGCATGGATTCGTTAAGACCCATATCCGTCACGTCGAGTTCGAAGAATTCAGGAATCTCAAGCGGTAAACACTCGATTTCCACTGTCCGGCGAACCATGCTCACCAAGCCGCCTTCGGCCGTACCTTTGGCTTTGCCGGAAATGCGGACTTCCACGTCAACCCGCACGGCTTGGGTCATATCAGGAGCGAAAAAATCCATGTGAATGGGGCGGCGAGTGACGGGATGAACCACCAACTGCTTGCGCAAAACTTTGAGTCCATTGAGCGCGCTGTCTTTGGATTCCAAGGTGAAGATCGAGTTCTCAAAACTCATACGGCCATATTTGATCGCGTCGTTGACGTGAATGGCGAGGGACAGGGGCTTAGTTTTCGGTCCGTAAACGACCGCCGGAACATACCAACCCCGGCGCAATTCGCGCGCGGTGCTCTTGCCAGCTTCACGCACCTCGGCGTTTAATTTCAAAGTTTGATTTGCGGCCATCGTTTACTCCATCTGGTCAGTTGTCAAAAAGTGCACTGACCGAGTCATATGTATAAATTCTGCGAATCGCTTCTGCCACCACGGGAGCCACCGAGACCACATGGAACTTCGGTGAATTCTTAGCCGCTTCTTTGAGCGGAATGGTGTCGGTCACCCAGACCTTCTCAACGCCGCTTTCTTGCAAACGCGTGAGCGCAGGGCCAGAAAGGACGGGGTGAGTCGCAATCGCAAACACCTTTTTTGCACCATTCATAAGCAGGCTGTCAACAGCCTGCACCAAGGTTCCCGCCGTATCGATCATATCGTCCAAAATAATCGCGGTTTTGCCACGCACATCGCCAATTAAATGATAGGCCTTGGCCTCATTCGGGCCCGTACGGCGTTTATCGATAATGGCAATGGTCGATTCGATGCGCTTGGCAAAGGCTCTGACGCGCTCGACGCCGCCAGCATCGGGGCTGACGCAAACGAACTCTTCGCCAAAACCCATCTGATCGCGCCAGGCTCGGGCCAGCGTTGGAATGGCAAAGAGATGGTCGACGGGACCATTAAAAAAGCCTTGAATTTGTGAGGCGTGAAGGTCAACGACCACCAGTCGATTGGCGCCTGCGGTAGCAATGAGTTCGGCCACCGCCTTGGCTGAAATCGGTGCGCGTGGCGCAACTTTGCGGTCCTGACGGGCATATCCGTAATAGGGCATCACCAGTGTGATTTCGGCGGCGGACGCGCGTTTGAGAGCGTCGAGAATCATAAACAGTTCCATGTAATTTTCGTTCACGGGCGGACACGTGCTCTGGATCAAAAACACATTGCAACCGCGCACGCTCTCGTGAATTTCCACTTGAATTTCGCCATCGGCAAAACGGCCGATATCGCAGTGGCCAAGTTCTAATCCAGCCGCCTGCGCGACCTTCGCAGCAAATTCAACATTGGAATTTCCGGAGAAAATTTTCATTCTTGTCATGGAAACGAAGTTCTAGCTGTTTTGGGGGACGTTGTCCATCATTAGACGGAAAAGCTCACGGATCGCCTGAGCGCGATGGGAAGTCTGATTTTTGGCGGCTGGACCGAGCTCAGCATACGTCTGGTCTTGTCCATCGGGAACAAATATCGGATCGTAACCGAATCCCGTTTGTCCGCGGGCCGTGAGAGAGATCTGGCCGTGAATCGTGCCATGAATGACGTGCTCAGTGCCGCCGGGAGCATAGGCGACTAGCGTGCAAAGCATCGCCGCCTTGCGGTTTACCGGGCTGCGTATCTGTAGCATTTTAAGTAATTTGGCGACGTTTTCTTTGTCCGAAGCTTTGTCGCCGGCGTAGCGGGCCGAGTGCACGCCGGGCAAGCCGCCGAGCCCTTCGACCTCTAAGCCACTATCGTCGGCAACCACCCAGACTCCAGAGCGCAGAGCTTTTAAGGTCTTGGCCTTGATGCGCGCATTGTCCTCGAAAGTTTTGCCGGTTTCGGGGGGCGCGGAATAGTAGTTCAACTCGCCGACCGAATGAATCTCAATCGCGTCGCCCAGGATGTTGCGGAATTCGTTGAGCTTGTTTTGATTGGTGGTCGAAATCCAAAGTAACGTCATGAAATTTTAAAAGGAAAGAACGATCCTATAATTTCAGCTTGCTTGGCATAGAGGTGGCGACAGCCGACGGTCGCGGTGTCGCACATGGCATCCATTTGCGCTTTACTGAAGGTCGTACCTTCGCCAGTGCCCTGAATCTCGACAAATTCATTTTTGTCGGTCATCACAAAATTCATATCCACACCGCAGGCGGAATCCTCTTCATAGTTCAAATCGAGTAAAACGTTGTCACGCAACAACCCCACGCTCACGGCCGCAACATAATTTTTGATCGGCATGGTGAGAATGGTACCTTGATTGTGCAAAAACTTAAGCGCCAAAGCCAGCGCGATAAAGCCACCGGTGATCGAGGCGGTGCGGGTGCCGCCGTCGGCTTGAATGACATCGCAGTCGACTTGAATCTGGCGTTCTCCCAGCGCTTTCATGTCGATGCCAGCGCGCAGACTGCGGCCGATCAAGCGTGAGATCTCTTGGGTGCGTCCGCTGTTTGCGGCCTTCTCGCGGGTGATGCGGGTGTGGGTTGAGCGCGGGAGCATGCCGTACTCGGCCGAGATCCAACCCGAGCCAGAACCCGAAAGCCACTTCGGCACAGACGGATCCACCGAAGCGGTGCAGATCACGCGCGTGTTTCCCATCTCGATTTCCACGCTGCCTTCGGCATTGCGAATCACTTCGGCACGAATGTGGACGGCGCGCAGTTCATTTAACTTTCGATTGTCTAAGCGCATATGGGTAGAGTTTTAGGGGCTTTGCGGAGCTTTGTCTATCGATTCTTTGTAAGCGAGAAGGCCGTGGTAAAGATCCTGAGCCATTTTTTTTTGGGCGACGCTGCTGTTAAGTTGCTCATAATCCTCGGAGTTGCTTAAGAAGCCCAGTTCCACCAGCGCCGACGGCGCGCGCAGTTGGCTGAGGACATAGAAAGGCGCTTGGCGAATGGTGGTGATTTTGCGATTGTGTGTGGTACGCCAGCTGAGCCGCAATGATTTACTGAGCTGAGAGCTGCGCAAAATGCGGTCGCCGTCGAGCATGTCATTGAGAATGGAGCTGACTTCGGGGGCATAAGAATTCTTGTCCAAAAAATCATAGGTAAGGGGCAAGACCACCTCACCGGCTTCGGCCACATTTTCCTGGTGGGCCAAATACATCGACTCTTGATCGGGCGGCAATTGGTTCTGGAAGTAAAACTCCGCACCTTTGGCTTTGGGATCACTCGAGGTGTTAACGTGGATGCTTAAAAATAAGTCCGCGTGATTGTCTTTGGCCAGGCGCGCGCGGCGGAAGAGGCTCACTCCCACATCGCTGTCGCGGGTGAGGCGTACTTCAAAGCGGCGATCTTGACTCAGAATTTGTGCGAGCTGACGGCTAACAGCGAGCGTGATGGTGGATTCGTTGACTCCTAAATTGGCTGCGCCATGATCGCGTCCGCCGTGACCCGGATCGATAAGCACAGTTAGCGGACGAGAATTTCCCAGCTCGCAAAAAAGCAAAAGGGCTGCGAGAAACTTAAGCATGGACTTTATTTTATAGTGAGTGGTGGTGTGAAAGGGTTCTGGCTCGACTTCTTCCGGGCAAAGGAAGGGTAAAAAAAAGCGACCTGGAAGGTAAAAGGGGGGGGGACCAGGCCGCTTAGGGGGAAAGACTGAAGAACATAGCAAGCGCAGTGCCAAACTTTTCGACAGCGTAGTGCCAATAGATTCACTTAGGCGAACTACAACCTGAGCTAATGGAAAATAATTCCGCGCGGGACTAAGGGAAGTTCATGCTCGCACAGCTTTACAAAGCTCTTAAGCCTCTAGAATCACGCCGTATAGCTTGCAGTGGCACAGACTGAAACAAGCCTAGACCAGCCAGTGCTAAAATAGTCCTCAATAGGAAAAAAATGCAGCGGTTCTCTCTTAACCCGGTGCTGCAGGTGACCGAAAAGACTGTGGTAAGCAACGGGGGGCGCCATGCGGAAATCCAAGATCTTTGTTCTCATCGCATTCACAAGTGCGGTGTGGTGTGGTCGAAGTTCGGCCGATGATCTTTCGGATATCAGCGCCGACGTTGAAGAACTCACCGCCGATTCCGCGGCCGCGAAGAGTGAAGCGCGCGCCAACGCTGAGCGCGCGATCAAAGAAAAAGAAGAAACCCAGGATGAAATACAAAAAGCCGAACGCACGCGCTCTGCCGCCGAAGCCAGCCGCAAAGAATCAATGACCGCACTCCAGCGCGCCGAAAAGGAAATACAACGGCAAAACGCCAAACAAGCCGAGCTCAAGGCCGAAATTAAGAAACATGAAACTGAAATCGCCGCGAATACCAAGAAGGTACAGGAAATGAACGCCAAGCTTGCGGCGACTCAGACCCAAACACAAACTCTCACCACTTTGCGTGACGAACAGTTGGCAAAGATCGCAGAGCTTAGCAAACAAGAGAGTGAAGCCTTGGCCGCCACCGAACTCGCCCAACAAAAATTCGCACAGGCCAAAGCCGACTTTGATAAAAGTCGCGTCGATGCGGCTGCAAAAGGCGAGCGCGTCGGTAAAATCAAAGACGCCGAGGCCGCAAAGCAAGGGCAGTTACAATATCAAACGGCGCAACTAAGAAAAGGCCAGTTGCGCGCCCCCAACGGCATGGCCAGCCCCGCCCCCGGTGCAACGCTAACGTTCAGCAAAGATTGCAAAGTCTACGCAAAACCCGATGCCACAGGGCAGGCCCTCGGCACCAAGCGCGCGGGCTCAACACTGCACCAGGCTCGCACCCAAAAAAATTGGGTAGCGTTTCCCATCCAGGGGGGGCGCACGGTCTACGTTCCTCATGGCTGCTTTTAGCTTTTTGGCAGATTGGCATAGGGCATACTGGCAGATGGCATAGTGGGGCACTTATGCCAGTTTGCCCTCTGCCCGTACCCCTTCAATAAGGTGTACGCTTGACGGCGTAAGCGACCAGTAAAACAATTTCTTGGAAAGCCCAGTGCTCCAGCCTCCCTTGAGCGCGTGATCAACGAGAGTCAGCGGCTCCGTGGCGACGTCTTTCAGTGTAATTTCGAGTTCCCCTTCAAGCACCACGGCGTGCGCCTTGAGCGGCAGTGGTTCGATGCTGTAGAGGTCGTGATAGCTAGCCCATTGCCGCATCGACAACACACAGCGTAGTTGGGCGAGGAAACTTTCCCACTCTTCGGGAGTGGCTTGGCCTTCGAGCAGCACTTGGCCAAGGACGTTGCAAAACAACACTGGCATCAAAGAATAGGTCTTGAGGATCTGCTGCAGCGGTTTGACGGAGAGTTTGCCGTCGAGCCAAAACACATTTTCACGGTGAAAGGTGATGGGCAGCCGACCGTGCTGACGGCGAAACAAAACGCTGCAAAGGGGGTCGAAGTCAAAGGCCTGAATCTCGGGAAATGTCTTGAGCCAGCGGGTGGGGAGTGTGTAGCCCGCGCTCGGGCCTATGAGAATGAGACCGTCGAGCAGCGGAATTTGCCATTCGTTTAGCCACATTTCAAGAGCAGTGGAAAACTCGCGCCACAGTTTTTGATGGCGCCAGGCGCGCCAATGATAAATGGCACCGCCTGACTCGCGAAAAATCACAGGAAGCCGTTGCTCTTCATCCAGTTGTCATCGACAAATTTGGTCATATAGTTGCGCACGCCATCGGAGAGCACGACCACGCAGTTTTGGCCTTTTTTCAGCGCGCGTGCGGCTTTCAATGCACCGACCATGGTGGAGCCTGAGGATCCGCCTACTAATAGGCCCTCCTCACGAATGATCCGGCGAGCCATAACGAAGGATTCGCGGTCTTCAGTTTTGATCCATTGGTCGATCAATTTCAAATTTAAAACATCAGGTACAAAATCGTAGCCGATGCCTTCGACTAAGTATGAGCCGATGGTGGTGCCACCTCCCAAGATGGAGCCGACCGGATCGACACCGACTACTTGGCACCTCTTGTTGGATTCCTTTAAGCGTTTGGACACTCCGGTGACGGTGCCTCCAGTGCCGGCGGAAATCACCACCATGTCGACTTTGCCGTCGAGGTCCTCAAGGATTTCAGCGCCCGTGCCGTGGTAGTGAGCGTCAGGATTGGCGGGATTGGCATATTGGTCTAGGATGTGGGCGTTGGGCAATTCTTTTTGTAATTTCAGGGCGACGCCGATATGGCTTTCAGGTGAATGCGACGGGGCTTCGGTCGGGGTGCGAATGATTTCGGCGCCAAGGGCTGCGAGTATGACCTGTTTTTCGCGACTCATTTTTTCCGGCAGGGTAATGATGACCCGGTAGCCGAAGACGGCGCCGGCGAGCGCAATGCCAATGCCAGTATTGCCGCTGGTTGGCTCGATTAAGGTGTCACCGCGTTTGATGCGCCCGCTGCGTTCAGCCTCCAGCACCATATTGTATCCGATGCGGTCCTTCACCGAGCCGCCCGGATTGAGGAATTCGCATTTTGCCCACAAGGTGCAATCTAGTTCATGGGATAGGCGATTGATGCGCACTAGCGGAGTTCGGCCGATCGCCTGCAATATATTGTCGAATCTCAAGGGGCCCCCTTATGACCAGAATTACCTCTCTCAATACCAAGGGCTTGTCAACCTTCGGTCCTATTGTCAATTGAGTTTCAGGTCGATACATAAAGTAGAAATAGCTTTAGAAAAGTCCTAAATAGGAATAACTTTCAATTAAATGAAAACTCTAACGTCGGCGGCTTTCTTAGAAACATTGACGATTGTAGATGTGATCGGCGAAGGCGGTTTAACCCGACGTTTGCGCGAGATGGGTTTTCACTCGGGTTGTGAAATCCGCCTTTTGGGTCGCGCGCCTTTTAACGGCCCCTACGTTGTGCAATTGCATGACAGCGTGCTCGCTCTGCGCTGGGCTGAAGCGGAATGTCTGCAGATCAAGTAATGTCCAGTATAGCCTTGGTCGGCTCGCCCAATTCTGGAAAAACCACACTCTTTAATTGGCTCACGGGAGCTAAATTCAAAACCGTGAATTACGCCGGCAGTACGGTCGATTGCTATCGCGGTAATAGTTTGCCAGTTTACGGTGCGCCCTTACAGATATTGGACACTCCCGGGGTTTACAGTTTGCAACCCCATGGCGGGCGCGACGAAGAAGTCACCATGGAAGCCTTGACCGAGTCGGATGCGGTGCAAGTGGTGGTGGTGGTGATCGATGGCACTCAGCTCAATCGTCAACTCTATTTGGTACGGCAGATCCAGGAACTCGGTTTGCCCATGGTGGTCGCGGTGACCATGATGGACATTGTTAAAAAAATGGGCCGGTGTTTGGATTTGGAAAAATTAAGCGAATTGTTGGATAGCCCGGTGTTGGCGGTGGACGGTCGTCTGGGCGGTGGCGTGCACGATGTGCTGGAACAAGTCCGGGCGATCACCGCACGGCCTTTAGGAGTGCACCGGACTTTGCGCAAAATCGTCTGGGATGATGCGCGCATTGAAAAAGAAGTGGCGGTCGCGGAATCATGGGCGCGCGTGGTGAATGACAGTTCGCCAGGGCGTGAGAGTCTGGTGAAGTTGCGCAATTGGGATCGGATATTCCTGCATCCGCTGTGGGGAATTTTGGCCTTTGTGCTGATCATGGGCACGTTGTTTTCGTCCATCTTTTGGTTAGCCTATCCATTGATGAAGGGTGTGGATTTTATTTTTGGCCATCTTGCCGGCTCGGTTTACGCCGGGCTTGGTACGGGCGCGGCGAGTAATTTCATTGCCAATGGCGTGATCTCGGGCTTTGGCGCGGTGATGATTTTTGTGCCGCAGATATTTATTTTATTTATCGGCTTCACTTTGTTAGAGGATACCGGCTATCTGGCCCGTGCCGCGACGGTAGTGGACCGACCGTTTCATCGTCTCGGTCTGAGCGGCCGGGCGTTTGTGCCGATTCTTTCCGGTTTTGCGTGCGCGGTGCCGGCGGTGATGGCAAGTCGGAACATCCGCTCCGCGCGGGAGCGCTGGATCACCGTGTTTATTATTCCCTTTATGACGTGCTCGGCGCGGCTTCCGGTTTATGCATTGTTGTTGACGTTTTTATTCCACGGCTCAGAATCATGGAAGGCGGGCTTGGCCATGACCGGGCTCTATGCCGCAGGCTTATTTTTGGGCGCTTTGGCGGCGGGCGTTTTGAATCGCATTTTGAAGCGTGAAACGGAGTCACACTTTTTGATGGAGCTGCCGATTTTCCGTTGGCCAAAACTGGGTTTCACCGTTCGCATTGCCGCGCGCCGCACGCGTTCTTATGTACGCCGGGCGGGACCGACGATTTTCTTTTTTGTGCTGTTGTTATGGGTGGGGACGCATTTTCCCTATCATGCCGAGATGACTGCGAGTGCGCAGTTGCAAAATAGCTTTGTGGGCCGTGCCGGCCAGGCAATCGAGCCGGTGTTTGCGCCGATGGGACTCGACTGGCGAGTTGGCCTTGGCATGATGTCGGCATTTGTCGCGCGCGAGGTTTTTGTTTCGTCGCTGGCGGTGATTTTTGAAATCGCCGATCAGGAGCGCGGTTCGCTGCAGACTTCTTTGCTGGAGAAAATGCGTTCGGCGGAGGTGAGTGGGGCTCCGCTTTTCACCACCGCTTCGGTGTGTGGCTTGCTGGTGTTTTTTATGATCGCGCTTCAGTGCCTGTCGACCACCGGAGTGACCGCGCGGGAGATGGGCTCGTGGAAATATGCCGGCGTGCAATTGGTGGCGTTGAATGTTTTTGCCTACATTGCCGCGGTGGCGGTGGTGCAGGGCCTGCATGGGATGGGCGTAAGCTGATGGCGCGGATCTTGATCAACGCGTTCATTATCTTTAATATCATAGCGATTCCATTTAGTTCCTCAAAACCTGTTGCACAGCAGAATATGGCGCAGCGGTTCTTTCTGCCCTACCTCCGCTGGACGCGGCTGTTGCAGAGTTGGCCGCTATTCGTACCTTCGCCGCGCAAGTACACGGCTAAGTACCGGGCTGAAATTAAATTCAAAGATGGCTCGGTGAAAACCTGGCAGCGGCCTTATTCCCCGAATTGGGATTTTTTTGAGCGGCACTTGTCTTATAGTTTTCAAAAGTGGGATTTGGCTTCGAACTATTTGGAAAGTCGCGGACCGTTGTGGGGCGATTTGGCGCATTATCTACAAGAGCAGTATTCCACCGGCGATCCCGCCAATCCACCGGAAGTTATTACGTTTATCCGCGCGACCGCAAATTGGCCCCCACCCAACGAAACGGGCTACGCCCGCAGCGATGAGAAACTTCTACAGTGGACCGATCGTACGGTTTTTGTATATCACGTGAGTGACCAGAGGATCGAATGAAACGCGTTACTGAGGCGTGGAACCGATTTTTCTTTGCGCCGATTTCGCCGGCAACCCTTGGTTTATTTCGCATTGTTTTTGGCGTGGTGATATTTTTAGCGGTGTTAGGGCGCTATCCGTATCGAGAATTGTTTTACACCGATCATGGGATCGTGAGTTTGGCGACCATGGATCAGTATTTTCAAGGCCCGCGCTGGTTGTATTTCCGCTGGCTGCCTGAAAGTGACCCGTGGTTGAACCTCTATTTTTTGGGATTGATGGCGGCGATCGTTTCTTTGATCGTCGGCTTTCAGTCGCGGGTGAGCAGTGTGCTAGTGTTTCTGGGACTGATTTCGCTAAGTAATCGCAATTTCTTTATCGACAATGCCGGCGACGATCTGATGCGCATCAATTGTTTTTTTCTGATGTTTGCTCCCTGTGGCGCGGCCTATTCGGTGGATTGGTGGCTGCGCGTGCGGCGGGGGCGCGCGCCCGTTCGTTGGTTTAGTCCGTGGGCGCAGAGGATGCTGCAGTTGCAGGCGGCGTATCTTTATTTTGATACGTTTGTTTTGAAACTTCCCGGGGAGGGCTGGCAGGATGGGACGGCGCTATTCTACGCCATGAATTATATCGAATTGCGGCGCTTTGAATTTCCGTTTTTATTTTATTACCTGTGGCAGTTTAAACTGATGACTTATAGCGTGTTGGTGGGTGAGTTTGCCCTCGCGCTTTTGGTTTGGTTCAGGCGCCTGCGCTACTGGGTGCTGGCGATTGGGATTGGGCTGCATTTGGGGATCAACCTCACCATGCAGTTTCCCATTTTTCAGTATGTGATGATCACGAGCTTGATTAATTTCTTCTATCCCGAAGATGTCGAGCGGGTTTTTGCGCGTGGCTTTTGGGTGAAGGCGCGGTAAGACTATCCCCATACCGGGGGTTTATATGAAGTTTTTCCTTTTGGCTTTTCTTATTGTGAGCAGTACGGCTTCGGCGGCAGTGGATATGGCTGCGCTCGCGGCGAAAATCAAAGACGGCAGCGCCATTCTTGAAGTGCATGGTGCGGTTGCGGACGCTCATCTCTACGTCTTGACCTACCGCGATCCGAGCGATTTTTTTTCTTTCGTCAATATGTCGGCCTATGGCAATAATTCGCAGGTGGACCAGATTTTGTTTTCACTGCTGCGCCACGACCGGGTGATGGTTAAGGGTACGCTCGAGTACCACAACACCCAGCCGCATGTGGCGATCGACAGAATAGATATTGTTTATGTTTTCGCGGAAGGTGCGGACTTCGGTAAATATCAACACACGGTCAAAATTCCCCAGGCCCTTTACGGGCTCGATCATTTTATCGGCAAAGTGCACGCGCTGGCGGCGCCCATGATCGTGGTTGAATATGGCGACGCGATTTTGCCGCTAGTGGTGGATAAGGCTCACGCGCAATTGCTGACTGGGCTTGGACGCGGCGACAAGATTGATCTATATTTTAAAATTGCTAATGATCCGCCAGCGCCCACGCATTTGAAATTGAACACAGGTGTCTCCAGTCCGCTAGTGGTGCTTGAATCGGCTATGTCCGAACATGGAAATACCGTCGAATTCAAAGGCAGTTTGGTTTTATATATCAAAAGTCCACAGGTGATGTTCAACGTCTTTGCGTTCACGCGCGATATGGGCGACGGTGTGACCCGCGACTACACGCTGGTGAATTTTGATGACGCCAAGGTGTTTCAAGCGATCCGCGACAAACTGCAGGCGATGTGGGACGCGCAAGTGGCCACGTCCGAGATTGGGCGCAATAAATTTATAAATACCAAGGTGAGGGTCACCGCCCGGGGCATTGTCAATTATGTCGACCCCAGTCAGGCGAATCCGCAGATTTTGCTGAAGAGTGTGGCTGACGTGCAATTGGATGTGCAGCCGTGAATTATTACTACGTCCTGACGGGCTTATTGGCGGGAATGCTCGCGGGAGTCTTTGGCGTGGGAGGCGGACTGATCGTGGTGCCGGCTCTAGTACTTTTGTTTGGTCTCACCCAGGAGGTCGCTACCGGCACATCGTTGATCGCACTATTGGCACCGATTGGGCTTGGTGGGGTCTACGCGTTTTATCAGGCTGGTAAGATTGGACCGTCGCACATTAAAATCGGCTTATTGATTTCACTCGGAATGTTTTTCGGCAGCTATTTTGGCGCGCGTTTTGCGCTTACGGTTTCAGAGTTGACCTTGAAACGCATGTTCAGCATCTACCTATTTGTGGTGGCGGTAAAATACTGGCTTTCCACTATGTAATAGGCATACGGATTGCTCATCCTCCTTAGCTTGGCTGAATAGGAGTAGAGGGGCCCAACTTTAGGCATCACTGAACGTCAGGCCTAGAAGCACAGTTACCGAAGGCTCTTTGAGTACGTAGAGATGTTCGTATAATTGGCTCAAAAATTCGACCATAATCATTCGCTCCTTTGTCCATGCCGGTAGCGAAGGTAAGCTTAGGCTGGTCTTGCGCCGGCGAGGGATGTCGGTCAACCGACTTGGCGCAAGAGATCATCGGTGAGGAGGTTGACAAATCGAACCCAACCTTGCGGTCGATCATAAACTTTGAGGCCGCTGCGTTTGCGATCCGGCGAAGTCCAACGAAGTTGCACATTACGTAGAGAATGCTTCTCGCCCTCAAGAGCCACTTGCAAAGTGTAAAGCTCACCCTCGCGTAGATTGCGCGATGTCACAACGCCAATACCTCCACTCGAGATATCGGTGATTCTCATGGGGATAGTCGCGTTCCCCGTCAGCAGAATACCGCCGGGGATGTTCACCTCAAAGCGAGTCCCCTCACGCAGCCAAAGAACGTTAGATTTAGGGGGTGCGGGAGGGAGTACGCCGCGAAAGCCATCGTTTTGGTAGAGCTGATGCAAAGTGAAGATCTCCCGTTCCGACAGGCCAGCAAAAGTTTGAGTGCGAATGTTGAAGAGATAGTCTAAGATTTCCGGAGTCAACATGGGATCGGAAATCTTATTAAATTTTCGCTTAGGAAATTCTAAATTTGAAAAAGTTGCTTTAAAGATATAATTGAACATATTTTTTCGCGAGGGAGCTTCAGTATAGATGCCTTTGAGCATCTGCTTGAATGCAACCAGGTTAAGATAGGCCCCGACGGCCGACGCACCATTTACAAAATCATATTTGTCCACGGGCTTAGCTTGCAGGCGCTGAAAGTTAAAGATAGCTTCGTAAAATTCGATCCAAGACGGGTTCACGGCGATCGCCATGTAGTTGGAGCCAAAATAATCGGTGGCGTAGTTAAACAAAAATTTAATCAGCGGAAAGAGTATCGTGCCATTTTGACCCGAGAATCTCGGGTCCACGGCGAGCGATGAGGTTTCGAAAATTCGGCTTCCATCATGAGTGAAACGGGTTATATCGAAAATATTTTCAAGCGGCATGCCAAACGCGCTTCGCCGCACCAGCGAAACTGTTCCGACCACTTCATCGTCCCAGAGAGCGATGATCGTTGCGGTGGCGGGCAGTGCGTGGTACTTGGTCACCCTTAAGCCAGACGGGTGGGGAGTCATTAAGCCCGCTTTGACGTAGGAGTCATGAAGCAAGCGAAGGGCGGATTCCAATTCATCTTTGGTTCGCGCGAGTCTCACTTTGAGACGCGGGGAGGGATCAAAGTCGAGGTCAATGACCTTCCTGAGCAAACTATGGCGCACTCGCCGAGGCATTGTGCTCTGTATCACCTTGCGCAGCCACTGCCGCGGTCGTAATTTTGATTTCGGCTTCTGGCGCAAAGGAGCTCCTTTAGTCTAGCTTTATAGCTTGTCGGCAGAACCTCTGAATTCTTTAGGACCTAAGTACCTGGTCCTGTCGCGCTGGCGGCTATAAAAATTATTGGTTCGCTCCATGCCGTATCCCCTCATAAACCTGTGATTAGTCATGGAAGTTACTCCGTTTGAGCTATCCGGATGGAACGAGCGTGGCCGCGCGTGCGCGGATAAGTTCGCCAAGATTTTGAATTTGAGGCCGAGAAGATAGGCGGTCCCCAAGGTAGCGCGAGAATGCGATTTTTTGCTTGCGACAGGTTTTCTTTAAGGAAGTAAACGTATTGCCGAAGCTGTGGCAAAAGTGGGGCAAGAATTCATTTATATGGTGGTAGAAACATATATGTGATACAAAACATATACATGAAGGCAGTTCTGTTGCACGAAAGCAGCGAGGTATTCATCACCCACTGCCACCAACCTCAATCGACGCATAAACAATGCGTTTTCTTGCAATGTAAGGTAAAATACAGTACACTAGTTGAGAGATGACTAAGCCCCACAGTGTCCACATCACGAGGTTTGCCAAAAAGCAATTGAAACGGCTACCCCGGCACATTAGGGAAGCTGCCCTGGCTTGGGCCATGTCGGTTAAGCTAGATGGCCTGCAGAAGGTGCGCCGGCTTCCCGGCTATCAAGATGAGCCTTTAAAGGGCGATCGTCAGGGGCAGCGGTCCGTACGGCTGAGTCGATCTTATCGATTGATTTATGAAGAAACTGACAGCGGTCAGACTGTGACCGTAGTTGTCGTGGAGGTAAACAAACATGAGTACTAAGAATATGCAATCCGTCCTCGAGCGAGATTTAGGCCCTATGACCTTTGCGATGTTTCTACGATCAATGCGAACCACGCTCGGTCTAACTCAATCGGCTATGGCGCGAAAGCTCAAGATGTCGCGCGGCACTCTTTGCGATCTTGAAAAGGGACGCCAGCTGGTGAGTGTTGGTTTGGCCAAGAAGATCGCGAAGAAGGCGGGCTTTTCAGTAACCCTAGCCATCCAGGCGTGCATTCAGGACCAGCTGAACAAGGCGAATGTGAAATTACATGTGGAACTTACGGGTTGATGATCCTCAGCGCAGTTCGGGCAACGCGATGTAGTTAAGTCATTAGGGGAAACTGCGTACTGGATTCCTGGGTGAAGATCAGATAGCGTATTCATGCCTTTTGATTTTTGAGATTTTATCCTTAAAATCTCGCTCGCCTCCGGCTGTTTCAATCAGCCGGAGGGAATTTCCTTTGAGTTAAACGCTAGCTGAACTGTCTATTTCTTCTATCCCCAATCGTTTATCCGTCTCGTTTCGAGACGGAAATATTAAAATTTGGTCATCTCTTCTCCAGTAGGGCCTACTCCTTTAGTCTAGATTTTTTTTAACCGATCCTTCATAAGGCTTAAACATCTTTTTGATCGCAGCGTGAGATTCACCTGGTTTCCAGCAAGGCTTGCACACGCGATTAAGGACGTTGTTGACTATGCGGTGTCGGATAAGAGCATTTGGTTTTTTTATTTGCACCTTGTTGTT
>JANXMF010000161.1 GCA_025354795.1 Pseudobdellovibrionaceae bacterium | reverse complement strand
CGCCAACTCGATCTATGCGGGCGGCTCTTTCACTTCAATCAATGACAATACCGCGCGGCGAGTGGCGAAGCTCGATTTTAACGGCAACATGGACACCACCTTCAATCCCAGCACTGGCGCCAATGGCACCAATGGATCGGTGCGCTGCCTAGCACTGCTCAGCGGAAGTCTATACCTTGGCGGTGATTTCACTTCGTACCGCGGCAGCGCCAGCAAACAGCTGGCGAAAGTGGATGCCAACACCGGATCTCTCGATACCGCGTTCACCGCCGATGGCGCCAACGCCACCGTCAATGCCTTGCTCATCACAGGAAACTCTCTTTATGTTGGCGGCCGCTTCACCGCATTTCAATCGAGCCCGGCCAATGCCATTGCCAAAGTAGATGCGCAAACCGGTGCCCTCGACACCACCTTTAGTCCAAGCAGCGGGAGCAATGGATTCACCAGTGCGTCGCCGACGGTTTACGGTCTCGTGAATGTGAATGGCTCGGTTTTGGCGCTTGGAAATTTTAACGCTTATCGCGGCTCGCCTGCCAATAACATCGCCATCCTCAGCACTGCGGGCGTGCTGGACACCACGTTCAGTCCCGCTAGCGGTGTTAATGGCTTTAATGGGCCAGCTTCAATGGCGATGATGGTCGGCAATGATATTTTTGTAGGCGGTTCCTTTGGCACCTATCGCGGCAGTCGCGCGAGTGGTTTAGCCAAATTGGATACTTCCGGCAATCTGGATGTGGCATTCAATGGCCAGACCGGAGGCGCAGCCGCGGGTGCGGACGGCATGGTGAGTTCGATGTTCGTATCTAGTGAAGGATTTGTTTATCTAGTAGGCTCATTTACGTCCTACCGCGATCCTTATTTGGCATTTAATATCTTGAAAACCGACGCTGCAGGCAATATTGATCTGACCTTCAATCCGCAATCGGGTGTGACTGGCTTCAACGCTCCGGTGCGCGCGCTAGCGGTATCGGGAACCAATGTTTATGCCGGCGGCGACTTCACCCTTTATGCCGGAGCATCAGCCCCCGGTTTAGCAAAATTAGATGCCACCGGCGTGTTGGACGCAGGTTTTAGCGGCGGCGTCGACGGAGCGGTGCGAGCCTTGGCGACTAACGGATCTCAGCTCTATGCTGGCGGAGATTTCTCCACCTACAGTGGAGCGCCCGCCAACAACCTGGCGAAAGTCAATGCAGCGAGTGGAGCGTTAGATAACAGCTTCAATCCCAATTCGGGCGCGAATGGCGCCAATGGGTCGGTTTATGCGCTCACACTTTTGGGTAGCGATCTCTTTGCTGGCGGCGCATTCACCACTGTTCGTGGTCTCACCGCTAACCGTTTGGCAAAGGTCAACGCTGCGACAGGCGCGGTCGACCCGACCTTCAATCCCGCGACCGGCGGAAACGGCGCGAATGGACCGGTCTATTCCATTCTCCCGTCGAGCACCGGTATTTTTATCGGTGGGATGTTTAGCACCTATCGTGGCTCCCCCGCCAATCATCTTGCCAAAATTGCGACAAGCGGAACTCAAGACGTTACATTTAGCACCGCGGGAACCGATGGCTACGTTTATGCGCTTGCGAGCGACAATTCGAATCTTTACTTCACCGGAACCGGTTACACTTACGCCGGTGCCGATATTAGCCGTGTGGCCAAGGTCAATTTAATTTCGGGCGCTTTAGATCAAACCTTCAGCCCCCAAAATGCGGCTCACGGAATTGATGGTGGCCAACCTCGCAATCCCAGCGGGAACGCGGCGGGCTCGGCTCTTCTCTTTGATGGAACGAATCTTGTTTTGGGTGGGGCCTTTGCCACTTATCGCGACCGGGCGTTTTGTTTCTCGGTGCGCCTTGATCCGAGCGGCGCTGTGGCGCCTTAACTCAGGGGTTGGGCATTGCGATGGGCTGGCTGCGGATTGGGTCGCTCAGGAAGGCAAATCCGCGCGTCAAGAGGATCAGCCGACGGAGACGAGATTTCTGTGCGCGCACAGAATTACTTTCTTCGCGTCAAAACCTTTTTAAATTGACGGGTTTTGCGCCTAGCTGGGCATAACGGCCGATGGGCAGATCAAGTGCTCTGCATCGCATTGCTTAATTTGGCGCCATTCGCACCTCACAAAAACACCGATTGTGGCAATGCTCGCAAATATGCTCTCAAATTGAGTCGGTGGGCAGCGGCGATCCTCCCTCCTGTAAAAGGAGTTTCCATTGTATAAACGCTGGCCATTGACCTCCACTATAGCGCTTAATCCACGGCGCCCAAATTGCAACGTTGCTAGTGGGGGAATTGCCTATGCGTAAGCTTAAGACACTAACCAGTGTGCGACCACGGATTCTGATCGCGGACGATGACAGTCTTTTCGCGCGTCGGCTCTCTGAGGATTTGTGGGATCACGGATATGAGACACGAGTTGTGCGCACGGTGAGCGCGGCCAAGGAGGCCGTACGATTCTGGCATCCCAATACCATTTTTGTGAATCTGTTGTTGCCCGAGACCAATGCAATTTCGCTGATGCGATTTGTGCAAACGCAGCCGCGTGAAAGCCGGGCGCGGGTCGTAGTGATGTCCAAGCAAGCCTTAACCGAAGCAGTGGATCAGGTGCGTCGCGCGGGAGCTGACACTTATCTTCTTAAACCATTTTCGCTTGAGGATGCCCTGGCAGTTGTGACCGCCAGCGAATCCACTAAGACCGCGCACGTGCGGCCGACACCGGTGAGTATGTCGCCGCCGGTGACTACTCCATTTTCGCCGGTCAAGGAATTGCGTTTGCTCGAACTCTTTCTGCGGCAAATTGTTTCGAGCGATCATGTGGATCAGCGCCTATACCGGCTCATGCGCATGATCAACATGAAGGTTGGCGGCGTTCGCTGTTCGTTGATTCGCTGTTTGAACGACGACACCGCCGAAGTGCTGGCTTCGGACGATGATGAAAATATTGTGGGTCTACCGTTGCACCTGGCGCAGTATCCGGAAATCCGTGCGGTGCGCGAGAAAGGCGAGCCCATGATTATTTCCAATGTGCGCGAGTCGGCCATTATGAATTCCGTGCAACATCAGATGGCCCGTGTTCGCTTTGATACTTTGGCCTTGTATCCGGTTTTTCGGTATGGAGCTTTCTTTGGAGTGTTGCGCCTGCATCTGCGGCAAAAGGACCCGGTTGAGCTGTCGTATATAGACAAATTTAGTATGGTTTGCTCACATATCCTTACGCTTTCGATCAATAATCCGCGCCACAATATGTTCCTCGAATAGTGATTCCATTACGACGTCGATTGTGCCAATATCGGCGGCGTGCGCCTCCCTATACTTTATCGTGACGATGAATTGCTGGTGGTCAATAAGCCTTCGGGTCTATTGGTGCATCGAACCGCACTGGACCGGGCGGCCACTCAGTTTGCCATGCAGACCGTTCGCGATCAGATTGGGCAGCATGTGTACCCTGTGCACCGCTTGGACCGCGCCACTTCTGGGGCTTTGATTTTCGCATTGTCGGTTGAAGTCGCGCGCGCCCTAAGTGAGAGTTTTGCGCGCGCCGAAATACATAAAACCTATTTAGCGATCGTACGCGGTGTGCCTCCACAAAAGATTTCGCTCGACTATCCGCTGATGGAAATAGCGGGCACCAGTCACGAGGAGGCGGCGTGGATCAACAAACCGGCGCAAGCCGCGGTGACCGATTTTGAACGATTGGAGGCTTGGGAATTCCAGCTGCAGGTGGATAGGTATCCCACCAGCCGCTATGCCCTCGTGCGTGCCAAACCCAGGACTGGGCGCCAGCACCAGATTCGTCGCCACTTGCGCCATCTGGGCCATCCGATTATTGGCGACGTGACCTATGGCGCGGGCAAACACAATCGTTTTTTTGCCTCGCGCTTCTCCGCGCGGCGATTGTGGTTGGCATGTACGGCGATTGGCTTCGCGCACCCGCGCTCGGGGCTTAGAATGGAAGTGACCGCCCCGCTGGCATGCGAGTTCCAAAACTTGTTGCGACAGTTGGCCAATGAGCGAGCATATGTGGAAGCGTAAACGTAAGACCGCCGATCCTTGTCACGGATGTTTTTTACATCCTGCGCGCTGCATTTGTGCGCGAATTCCGCGTCTTGATTTGCGCACCCGAATCACCGTGGTGGTGCACACTAAGGAACTCAAGCGCACGACCAATACCGGACGGCTGGCTATCCGTGCCTTGCAAAACGCGCAGATGTTGGTGCGCGGTGATGGTCGAGAGCCACTCGATCTGAGTGAAATTTTGCATCCTCTATATAAGACCTATTTACTTTATCCGGCCGCGGGCGCGCAGGATCTATTCAGTGTCGCCCGCGATGGGCCACCGGTCCATTTGATCGTACCCGATGGCAACTGGCGGCAGGCGAGTAAAGTCCACACTCGTCACCCCGAACTTAAGGTGCTGCCTCGTCTACAGCTTGCGGCTCCGGTGTCGTCTGGACCTGTAATGCGTAAAGAACATTTTGCCGGCGGTATGGCGACACTGCAGGCCATTGCGTACGCTCTGGGGCATTGGGAAGGACCTGAAGTGACCGAGGATCTACTTGAACTCTACTACGCTAAACTCTATGCCACCCTTGCCGGTCGACCACCGCCTGCCTGTGTATATCCAAATTTGTAGTATAGCAAAATAAATCATCATTTCTTGGCGAGGACAGGCAAGACGGAAAATCTAAAATCCATCCAAATTTATTGGTGCCTTCGATCAGGGCGATGGCGGCAAAGTATCACTCCCGGCAGAAAAGCGAATATAGTTGCCCGGATAAGCCACGCCATTGGCGGTGAGCGTACCAACAAACATTGTATACAATCCCGGCGTCATAGTACTCGGAATCGAGTACGTGAAAGTTCCTGTGTAAGAAGAACTTGCGTTAATAGTGTTGGATAATGGAAAGTACATCCAGTCGCCAAATACTCCGTTGACTGTGCTGCCTTGTTGAAAGCTAGAGCTATCGCCCAAAAAGTCCATCACGGCAACGCCAGTGAGTGAGACATCAGTTAGCTCTGCGTTGCCCGCCGCAATCGTGTAGCTCACGTTCACCGTGTCGCCAGGATTATAGACGGCATTATCAACCTGCAACCCCGTGATATGTGCAGCCGGTGGCGCTGTCAGATTTGAATCGCTCGAATAGTACCAGTAATGAAAGACATCAAAGTAAACCGGGTCTGCTGCAGTCTCTGCATTGAAATTCGGGGCAATAGCCGTGTTGAAAATCGGAAACATTAAATCGCTTGGAATAATCGCAGGAGTGCTGCCGTATTCGTTCGGTACATCGCCCTGATTAACGACTCCACACTGAACACCATCGATGTAACCTGTGATCGAAGTTGGCTCCCAATCAACTACAAAGGTGTGCAGATCCGTCCATTGATTACCGGAACACTTTAACTTTGACTATACTGTCTATTCAAAATAGGCAAACCGGAATGGATTCGTCTGAATATGAGAAATTTTCTAAATTTGACTAATCGCCGAGCAGCCTATTTATCTGCTACGTCGTTGCATATACTTTTGACAGAAAATGGAAGTTCAACATTAAATTAAAAGGGTGTGGCTCCAATAATTCTGTTCGGTCCCACGTAGTTTAACCGCGTTCGTTTCAGTTAGGATGGGCCTAAAGTCCATCGCCTCAAAAACTGTTGCCCAACCAACCGTTAACCTCTGACAATCAGGCTCTGGGATCAAGTTTACGCGGCACTTGCTGCGGCTGATACATCGCATCCAGGCCAAAAACCCGCTTTATTCGCCCTATCCCCAATCATTTATCCGTTTCGTTTCGAGACGGAAATATTAAAATTTGGTCATCTCTTCTCCAGTAGGGCCTCTCCTTTAGTCTAGATTTTTTTTAACCGATCATTCATAAGGCTTAAACATCTTTTTGATCGCAGCGTGAGATTCACCTGGTTTCCAGCAAGGCTTGCACACGCGATTAAGGACGTTGTTGACTATGCGGTGTCGGATAAGAGCATTTGGTTTTTTTATTTGCACCTTGTTGTT
>JANXMF010000127.1 GCA_025354795.1 Pseudobdellovibrionaceae bacterium | reverse complement strand
GCGGCCGCAGCGGGTGGTGCGGGCTGTGGTGAATGATCGTGTAAATAAACCGTTTTTGTCCACCTTGCAGCTTGCGGGCTTGATCGAAAGGGTGGAGGGCTGGCACAAAAAAGGCCATCATCCCGCCACGCGCTATTTTTTAGCGTTGCGCATGGCGGTCAATCGTGAACTGTCCGGACTCGAGGGATGCCTACCCGACCTAATGCGGGCTCTTAGTGACCAGGGGCGCTTAATTGTTATCACTTTTCACTCTCTCGAAGACCGGATCATCAAGTATGCTTTTAGAGGGGCGGAGGATATGGGTTTCCCGCTATTCAAGAAGGTGATCGTGCCTTCACGCGTAGAGCTCCAGGAAAATCCGCGCGCCCGCAGCGCTAAACTGCGGGTGTTTCAACGAGGGAATAAAAATGAGCCGCAGACATTGGCATGAAGTTCTTCCGTTTCTCAGTGTTTTGATTTTGGTCTCCACCTTATTCGGACTGGTACTCCTTAAAATGGAAGTGCGGCGCATGGGCTATTCGGTGCTGAAATCCACCCAAGAGTACCGTAAGTTGAAGGATCATCAGCGCATGTTGAGCATGGAATATGCGCGCGTGACCCGGCCTGAAGTGGTGCGGCGCTTTGCGGTTTCGCACCTCACCCTGAACGATGCACGCAATGGCCAGATCATTCAGCTCGCCGGTCAAAAGCTCGCTCTGCCGCAATAAATGAAAGCACGCGTTCTGGTTCTCTTCGCTATTTTTCTGGCTCTCTGGGCACTGCTGATCACCCGTGCCGCACGGCTGCAGATTTTTCCCGACGGTCGCTTAGAGAACTTTAAGCGCCGGCAATTTGAGACTTCGCTGCAAATTCGCACTCGCCGCGGCGCCATTCTTGATCGCAATGGCCGGGATTTGGGAGCGAGCATTCCTTCGTATTCGCTCTTTGCCGACCCCAAATTGATTAAAAACACCGCGGCCAGTGCCAAACGCTTAGCCAAATATCTTGATTTGCTGCCGTCAGCAATGCGCAAACATTTGCGCGATCACACCCGCCGCTTTGTCTGGATCAAGCGGCAATTGGCCGAGCGCCAGAAACTTGAGATCGAGAGTTGGGATATGCCGGGCCTCGGTTTTATCGAGGAGCCAAAACGGGTTTATCCCAATGGCAGTTTGCTGAGCCAGGTGCTTGGCTTTGTGGGCAGCGAGGGTAATGGTCTTGAGGGACTGGAGTTGCAGTTCGATAAATATTTGCAAGGACAGCTCAAGCAAGTGATTCTCCCTCGCGATGCCCGCGGCCGTCCGCTGCTGCCTGACGGCAGTTCGCTCACCGAGGTGCCCGACGGGGCCGATCTTGAGCTCACTATCGATCATGAAGTGCAATACACGCTTGAGCGCGAACTGCAGAGCGTGATGGAAAAATTTTCGGCCAGTTCGGCAGTCGGTATCGTGGTGGACGCGGAGACTTCTGAAATTCAGGCCATGGCCACGGTACCGACCGTGGATCTCAATGAAGGCACGCACGTTGCGTCTTTGGTGCGGCGTGACCGCTTGGTGACGGATGCGTTTGAGCCTGGCAGCGTGATGAAGACTTTCGTGGTTGCCGGCGCGCTTAAGGAAAATGTGGTGAAGCCCAGCACGCGCTACTACTGCGAGCGCGGGCGTATGAAAGTGGGCGACAAATGGATTCAAGAGGCGGAGAAAAAAGAAGCATTTGAGTGGTTGAACGTCACCGAAATTCTCGCCTATTCGTCGAACGTGGGCGCCGCGAAGATCGCCTTTGACTTAGGCGACGCCCGCCTCAATCGCACCTTACTGGATTTTGGTTTCGGCGCGAAGACTGGGATCGAGTTGCCAGGCGAGTCTCGTGGCATTCTCAATCCTCTGCCGTGGCGCCCGCATTTGCTGAGCAATATTGCTTTTGGGCACGGGGTATCGGTCACACCAGTGCAAATGGTCGCGGCTTACACCGCGATTGCCAACGGCGGAATCCTAAAGCGACCGTTGCTGGTCAAAGCTATTCACACTCACGACCGCGAGCAGCCGCTGCGCTTTCAAGCGGAGGAAGTGCGGCGAGTGCTCACTTCGGCCCAGGCCTCGACACTAAAGTTAATGTTGATGGCCGCGACCGAAGAAAAATCCACCGGCTTCAATGCCCGCATTCCCGGATTTTATGTCGCCGGCAAGACCGGGACAGCGCAAAAATTTGATCCCCTAAAGGGCGGTTATCTCAAGAATGCTTACATTTCCAGCTTCGCGGGATTTGTACCCGCCAATCAACCGCGATACGTAATTTATGTGGCCGTCGATAATCCGCAAAAGGCTTATTATGGATCGCAAGTGGCGGCACCGGTGTTTGCAAAGCTCGCCCAATATCTCGTGCGCCGCGCGGGCCTGTCGCCGGTGCAAATCTCGCCTCAGAATGTGATTTCCACTGAGCTTGAGCGCCGGCGCAGCACATTACAAGCTCAGGCACTCAAGGAAATCAAACGTCAAAGCGCGGATGCCGAGCTTAAAGGTTTCCCCAATCTCCTAGGCATGACTTTGCGCGAAGCTCTCAACAAAACCAGGCAGCAGACCAACCAAGTGCAGATTCGCGGACATGGCGTGGTCGTGCGCACAATTCCAGGAGCGGGCGCTCCGCTTGCCGCCAGGGGTCGCGTGACTTTAATTTTAGAAAATCCGGATTGAGCGTGTTGGCCTTGCCGGGTGAAAACCTTTTCCATACAATGCGGAGATGAAAGTCGCACAACTGCTCTCGGTTTTCACCGAGCTAAAATGGGGCGAGGCAGCCCTGCTTGAGGTGGCTGACATTACTCAGGACTCGCGCGCGGTCAAGAAGGGCAGCGTGTTTGTGGCGATTCGAGGCACCGCGGCCGATGGCCATCGGTTTCTCGCAACTGCGGTGGAAAAGGGTGCGGTCGGATTGATCGTCGAAGACGAGAGCTTGATTCCGCCTGGATTTACTGGCGCGGTGGTTAAAGTTGCGTCCGCCTGTCACGCACTGGATCAATTGGCGCAGCGTTTTTTTGACAATCCCGCGCGTGAACTCTTGTGCGTGGGCGTTACCGGTACCAACGGTAAGACCACGACCGTCTATATGATCGAAAAAATTCTCACCCACTTCGGTTTGATTACAGGAGTGATGGGCACCATCGATCATCACTTAGGTGAACACCACTGGCCGAGTGCTTTGACCACTCCCGATGCTTTGACTTTGCACCGCCGGCTCAAGGAATTTGTGGCGCTCAAAGCACGGGCCGCGGCGTTTGAGGTCTCCTCGCATGCGATTCAACAGCAGCGGGTCGAAAGCCTGCCGTTTGCGGTTGGCGTTTACACCAATTTCACCCGTGACCACCTGGACTATCACGGGACCATGGAAGAATACTTTGCGGCCAAAGAGCGGTTTTTTATGGAACTGGTTGGACGCAACGCAACAATGGCCGTGGCGGTACTCAATGGTGACGATCCCTTGGTGCGAAAAGTGCGGGTGGGCGAAGGGGTCAGTGTTTGGTGGTACGGCGCCAAGGATGCGGATTTCACCTTTCGGGTGTTGAAGGAGGATCTTAACGGCACTTTGTTTCACCTCAGTACGCCGCGCGGGAACTGTGAAATTCACTTGCCCTCA
Source organism: Pseudobdellovibrionaceae bacterium (assembly GCA_025354795.1). GTDB lineage: Bacteria > Bdellovibrionota > Bdellovibrionia > Bdellovibrionales > UBA1609 > JALHOQ01. Next base: position 23,147 of record JANXMF010000127.1, on the reverse strand, counting down.
CCGGGTTTACACAATGTTTACAATGCGACGGCGGCCATTGCCGCGTGCACTGCGCTTGGAGTTTCACTCAGCACCGCGGGTGAAGCACTTGCACAGTTCCATGGCGCTCCTGGTCGGCTGCAGAAAGTGACCAATTCCCGCGGCCTTTTTATTTTTGTGGATTATGCCCACACTGACGACGCACTTCGCACAGTGTTGCGAGCGCTAACCAGTTTGCGTCCAGGAAAAATGATTACGGTGTTTGGCTGCGGTGGTGACCGCGACAAAGGCAAGCGCCCGTTGATGGCAAAGGCTGCGAGTGAATTTTCGCAAGTGATGATTCTCACCTCCGACAATCCCCGCAGCGAAGATTCGGAGCAGATCCTCACTGATATGGAAAAAGGAATTCCTGCCCACTGGATAGGCCAGGTGCTGCGCGAAGTGGATCGGCGAAAAGCTTTCTACCGAGCCTTGCAAAGCGCGCGGGAAGGTGATGTGATTTTGATTGCTGGCAAAGGTCACGAGGATTACCAAATTATTGGCGGTGAAAAATTGCGCTTCGCGGACCATCAAGTGTTAACCGAACTGCTTAACGAACAGGCGCATCCATGAACAATCAAGATTGGGTTTGTACGGTCGAGGAACTGTGTAAGGCCACGGGCGGCCAAGTTCGCTCAGCGGCGCATGCTGATTTTTTCGGGGTGGGCACGGATACGCGCCATTCGCTCGAGGGGCTGTTGTTTATCCCGCTCAAAGGTGCGCAGTTTGACGCCCACGATTTTATCGCCAATGCGGTCGAGCAACGGGCGCGAGTCATCCTTCATTCCCAGTGGCGGGCCGAGTGGGAGCCCCTCACCAAGCTCGCCACCTTCGTGCAGGTTCCAGACACTCTTCAAGCGCTGCAAAGTTTGGCGCGCTTTTGGCGCAAGAAGAACAACTACCGGGTGGTCGCGATCACTGGCTCCAATGGCAAAACCTCGACCAAAGATTTTACTTACGGCCTTCTTAAGGACACCATTCCGACCCACGCCTCAAAAGGCAGTTACAACAATCATTGGGGAGTTCCGCTTTCGATCTTGGGTGCGAATTCAAAAGTCAAAACCGTGGTGCTCGAAATGGGCATGAGCAAGAGCGGCGAAATCTGGCGGCTGTGTCAAATCGCCGAGCCCAATGTCGTCGCCGTGACCACTGTGGGCAAAGCTCATATTGGTGAGCTTGGATCGCAGGCCAAGATTGCCGAAGCTAAGGAAGAAATCTACACGGCAGCTCCCACCGCAATTCATATTTTCAATATGGACAATGAATGGACTATGCGCATGCAGTCGCGCTCGCACGCGAAACAAATCAAATATTCTTCATTTAATCCGGAAGTGGACGTGCATTTTCGCGCCCAGCGCCTGAACTGGGACGGGCTAGACATTCTCGGTCACGTGCAAACTGTTCCGGGTCACACTTGGGTTCACGTTGTCGGCCGGCAAAATACAGTAAACCTGATGTGCGCGGCGGCGATCGCGTTGGCCGTAGGCCTCCGGCCTGAGGAGATCTGGGCAAAACTCTCGTTGATTCATGATGAAGCTTGGGGCCGCAATCAGATTTTGCAATTGGAAAATGGCGCGCGCGTGTTTTTCGACGCCTACAACGCCAACCCCGACAGTTTGTGCGCGATGTTCAAAAATCTCTACGAGATGGACGTCGATGGGCGCAAATTCTTAGTGGTGGGTGATTTGCAGGAGCTTGGCACTTTCACCGACGCCTCCCATGAGGAGGTCGGCGAGCGCGCCGGCGCCGTCGGCTTTGAAGCGATTTGGTATATCGGCAAGAACTCGGCGGCCTTTGCCCGCGGGCTAGCCAAGTCAGGTAAACAAAAAACATTTTTAATTAGCGCCGGCATTGATGCCCAAATGTGCAAGAAGTTCGGCGAACAATTGGCGCCCGGTGATTTGGTCGCGGTCAAAGGCTCGCGCGGCATCGGTCTCGAGGCGGTGGTCGAGAGCTGGGCGTTGCTCACTCCGCTGGGCAAAAAGCCCTAGGTTATTTTAAGGAGAGTTCGTGTTCTATCAATTCCTTTATGAAAATTCCCATCACATGGGAGTGCTCAATGTTTTTCGCTACATTACTTTTCGCACCTTTCTGTCTTTTTTTACCGCTTTCGTGGTGTGCTGGCTCACGGGCCCATACTTCATCAAACATTTGGTTAAGCGCCATTTCGGTCAGAGTATTCGCGATGACGGTCCGCAGACCCATAAAAAAAAGCAGGGCACGCCGACCATGGGCGGCGGTTTGATTTTGTTCGGGGTTTTGATTCCGACCTTTTTGTGGGTGGATATCACCAACGCGCTGGTGTGGGCGGTGCTCTTGGTGATGTTTGGTTTTGGCCTGATCGGTTATTGGGACGACTGGCTCAAAGTGAGCAAGAAGAACACCAAAGGCGTGAAAGGCGGAGTGCGTTTGCTCGCCGAATTTTTAATCTCAGCAGCAGTGATCGGTTACCTGGTTTATTTCCATCACATTCCCACTTCGGTGGCGGCTCCGTTCTTTAAACAATTCAATCTCGAGCTGGGTTGGTTTTACGTGGTTTTTGCTTCGCTCGTGGTCGTCGGCTGCGCCAATGCGGTCAATTTGACCGATGGCCTGGATGGGTTGGCCATTGTGCCGGTAATTATTTGTGCGGCCACACTGATGCTATTTTCCTACGTGGCCGGAAATATCCGCGCCGCCGAATACCTCGCCATGCCCTATATTCCTGGTGCTGGCGAGCTCTGTCCTCTGGCGGGGGCCGTCATGGCGGCGGGGATCGGATTTCTGTGGTACAACACCTATCCCGCTCAGGTGTTTATGGGCGATGTGGGAAGCCTGTCCCTAGGCGGATTTTTGGGAATTGTGGCAGTCATTAGCCAAAATGAGCTTTTGTTGGTGGTATTGGGCGGCGTATTTGTGGTAGAAGCGCTATCAGTGATCACCCAAGTCATTTCTTTTAAACTGACAGGCCGTCGTGTGTTCAAAATGGCACCTATTCATCATCACTTTGAGCTCAAAGGGTTGGATGAAACCAAGATCATCGTACGTTTTTGGATTATCTCCATTTTGCTCGCGGCACTGTCTCTTGCAACACTCAAGTTGCGCTAGAGGTTAATCGATGGAGCTAACGGAACTCAAAGATAAAAGAATCCTTATCGTCGGCTTGGCCAAGACCGGAGTGTCGCTCGCGCGCTTTGTGAGCAGCCATGGCGCCAATGTAACGATCAGCGATCACAAATCCAAAGCCGAGCTTTCCGGCAACTTGGAAAAGCTCGATGGCATGAATGTCACGCTGGAACTCGGCGGGCACACGCCGAAGACTTTTTTGAACCAAGATATGATCGTTTTGAGCCCGGGCGTGCCTCCGCATCTTAAGATTTTCGACTATGCCCGTAGCCAGGGTGTGTTCGTCACCGGCGAGATGGAATTTTGCGCGCAGTTTATCAAAGAGCCGATCATCGCGGTCACTGGCACCAACGGTAAGACCACCACTACAAATTTGATTTATACATTTCTGATCGAGAGTGGAGTCAAGGCGTGGGTTGGCGGCAATATTGGCGAGCCGCTGAGCCAATATTTGCTTAAAGGTGTGCCCGCCGAAGTTTTAGTGCTCGAGGTTTCAAGCTTTATGCTCGAACACGCGCATAAATTGAATCCTAAAAATATCGTATTTATGAATCTGGCCGAAAACCATTTGGACCGATATCGAACCATGGAAGAGTATGTCAATGCCAAGCGCAAGGTGTTCTTGAACACCAATCAAGGCACCACCAGTATTTTGAACGCGGACGACAACGCGGTGGTGGAATTGGCGCGCGATCCGATGGTTCAACGCGGCCGTATTTTTTATTTTTCACGCAAGCCGTCTTTGGAACCGCAGATTATGAATATCGGCGGCGCGGTTACTATTAAAAACCAAGTGCGCGTGCGCACTGGTCCGGAGATCGAGTATTACTCGGTGGAAAGCACCAAGATGAAGGGTAAGCATTCGCACGAGAATATTATGGCCGCGATTCTCGCCGCACGTGAGCACGGTGCGAAGCACGAAGCCATTCAACGTGTGATCGAGAATTATAAGGGCATGCCTCATCGCCTGGAATATGTGCGCAAAGTGGGCGGTGTGGAATTTTATAACGATTCGAAAGCCACCAATGTGCACGCGGTTTTGCGTGCTTTGGATTCTTTTGATGAGAATGTGATTCTGATCATGGGTGGGAAAGAAACCAATTTGAATTACGCTCCGCTACGCGACAAGATTCAGCGCAAGGTGAAGACTTTGATTTTGGTCGGTGAGGCTAAAGAGCGCATCAATCGTGATATAGGGGACTTCAGCGAGACGTTTTTGATTGGCACGTTTGAAGAGGCGGTTTTGATCGCTTATCAAAAGTCGCGCATTGCCGATACTGTGCTGTTGTCGCCTGGGGCATCGAGCTTCGATATGTTCGATAGCTATGTTGAGCGCGGGAATTATTTTAAAGAGATTATTAATAAGTTTAAGTAACGCTGCGCGGCTCCCCTCAAGCCGTGGGTTTTGAAGATCGCACACATACCGAGCGGGCAGGTAATTGCGCACCATATCCTCGGTTGAACGCAAATCCAGAGACTTCAAACTTCTGCCCACCACCGCGCCACAGTTGGCTCTGTAATTTGGTTGTTTCCTCGCGACGACTTGATTACCAGAGCTCGGCGTTCCCTTGCAGTCTCTTAGAGGCGCTGCCAATCGATCTCCTGGGTCGCCCTCTCCATCGGATGGCTTTAATCGATCGCTAGCGGAATGCCACACTCCTGGTTGCCAGCAACGGCAGCTGTCTCATAAATTTGACCTAGTGCCGCAGCTCGCTCCCCTTCGACGCCTGTCTGCTAGGTTCTTGGGGACTTCCGCCAAGCGTGATGCGTTCGGCCCGAAGGGCCGATGGCGGCAAGGGCAGGAGCCCGAGTCCCAAAGAACCTGGCAGATAGGCCCTAGGTCAAATCGCCTCAGCCGTGTCCACGCTGAAAGTCTTCACCGGACACGTAAACGCTTCGGCCTGAGTGATATTCAGGCCCTGATTAAAATCGGAAACAAACACTTCCATCATTTTCTGCACCACCGGCCGGTCGGAAATAATGATCCCCAGTTCGCGCGCGTGATCTAGTGAATTAAACGAAAAATTTTCGGATCCAAGGAAAGCGCGCTCGCCATCCACCACAATCGATTTCTGATGAATATAAGGAGTGGCGGTGGTCGAAGGATCTGGCATCAGGCGCACATCGACTTTACCTTGAGCCAATTGTTTGGCGATTGGCATATTGAAATCCGCCGCGCCCATATTGCAGCGAGGGACCAGGACCTCCACAGTGATGCCGACTTTTTTGGCCTCGATCAAATCGTTTGCTAAGGCGGTGTCTGAGAAATTCTCAACCTCGAGCTGGATGCGTTTGGTCGCAGTTTTGATCAAAGCTTGCAGGCGCGCGCGTGAGTTCACGGGACTGAGCACGATATTGTCGGGAATCATCTTGGGTGCGGCGACTCCTTGATCGGCCCCATTGGCGACATCGAGCGCGAAAAGATCCTCAAGGAACTTCACGGTGTCTTTGTCTCTGGTGATATAGGCGACGTCGCGAACTTGATTCGTGATGCGCGTCAGGTTTAAAGTCATGACGTAGGCGGTAGTCCCGTCAACCACAAAAGTTTTGTAGTGGGAAATGGAAAAGCCAGTGGAACTCTTGATCACCTTCACGTCGGCGGCGGTGAGAGCGTGAAAGGCACCGGTGGGTTTTTCGCGCGCTACGGTTTGTTGGTCCAAAAGCACTTGCACATCAACTCCACGTTTTTTGGCGGCGATCAGAGCCTCGATGATCGTAGGTTCACTCAGGTGATACATCATCATATGTATTGAGGTCTTGGCGCCGCCGATGGCCGCAAGGACTTCGGGAATGGCGCTCGGTTCGGGTGTGAAAAAGTAGTTGGAATCGGCATCAGCACTGTGGCTGATGGGACCGCTGAAAACCAAGAATAAGGCCGTGGCCAAGAGTCGCAATTTCATTATTTTTCCCCCCGGAAAGATTTTGTGTAAAATCCTAGAAACACTACATTGGCGAATGCGGCTTGGGGAGTTCTTCGTTTAGAAATTTGGTCAGGGTTTCGATAGGTTGCATAACTATATGAAATTCCATGGTTAAATGACCATCTCGCAAAATTGACAACGGGGTCCAAGGGCCGGGTTTCAATAGGCTAGGTCGCTACCTTTTTTAGACAGGCTACCGTAAGCTAAGCCTATGCGCTTAGATCGTGGAATTCTTTTGGCGGTGTTTTTTTTGCTCGGGCTCGGCCTGGTTCAAGTGTATAGCTCGAGTTATATCTTCGCCACCGAGGTTCATGGTGACGGCCTCTTTTTTTTCCGTAAACAATTGCTATTTGCTGCGTTGGCCTTGCTCGTGCTGGTGGGTACGGCCCTAATGCCTTGGCACTGGGCGCAGCGCCTGGGTGTGGTGCTCTGGGGCGTTTCGGTGCTGGCCATTGTTGCCACTTTTATTCCAGGTGTGGGATTGCGTATCGGTGGCGCCCATCGTTGGCTGAGTCTGCCGCTTGGATTTCGTTTTGAGCCGAGCGAACTTTTACGCGTCACCTATCCGTTTATTTTGGCGCCGATCATTTCGGCGTTTGCCCAAGACCAATTCGATCGGCGTTGGCTGGGACTATTACTGATGATGATGCTGCCGTTGGGGCTGCTCTATGAGCAACCCGATTTCGGCAGTTTTGTGATTGTACTACTGTTGACCTTTGCTTTGTTTGTTGCGTTTGGCCTGCGCTGGCGTTTTATTTTAGCCGGAGTGAGTGTGGCCATGCCGATTTTGTCGTACATGGTTTTTTCAACGCCTTATCGGCGCCTGCGGGTGGAGGCCTTTTTAAATCCGTGGGCGGACCCGGGGGAAAAAGGTTTTCAGGTGATTCAGAGCCTGCTCAGTTTTTATTCCGGTGGGCTTTCCGGCGTTGGTTTGGGGCAAGGGCAGGGGAAATTGTTTTTTTTGCCCGAGGCCCATACCGACTTCACCTTGGCGGTTTTGGGTGAAGAGATGGGTTTCATTGGTTTCTTTATTTTGCTAATGGTTTATGGTTTTTTGGCGTTTCGCGGCTTTCAAATCGCGCTCCATCTTAAGCGTTATAGGGAACGGGCTTTGGCGCTTTCGTTTAGTCTGTTGCTGGTGTTCTCGGTCTTTATCAATGCAGGCATGGCGCTCGGCTTATTGCCGACCAAAGGCCTCACCTTGCCGCTGTTGAGTTATGGCGGCAGCTCTCTGCTGTGCACCGGGCTATTTATCGGGTGGTTGCTCAATCTGGCGCGAGAGTCTACAATCCAGCTCACATTTCGCACTAAAGAGACTGAATAGATGTCGGTTTTGAAAATCTTAATCGCGGCGGGTGGGACCGGAGGCCATATTTATCCGGCGCTCGCCATGGCGGACGCATTCCGCAAAAAGCGGCCCGATATACAAATTGAGTTTGTAGGCACGGCTCATGGCTTTGAAAATAAAATTATTCCCGCGCAAGGTTATCGGCTGCATCATTTGCCCATCGGACGTTTGAATTCAAATGTGGCGTTGAGCGAGCGGGTCCGCACCGTGCTCACTCTGCCTCTGGCCTTTCTAAAAAGCTGGTGGCTGCTCAAGCGTGCGCGGCCGGATTTTGTTTTGGGAGTGGGCGGTCATGCTTCCGGCCCCTTGCTCTTGATTGCGGCCTTGTTCGGTTACCGCAATGCGATCTGGGAACCCAATGCCATGCCGGGTTTGACCAATCGCTGGCTCGCGCGTTTTGTGGACGATTGTTGGGTGGTGTTTGACGCGGCCAAAGATCTTATCAAGAGCAAAAATGTGCATCGGGCCGGAATGCCGGTGCGTGAAGAGATTGAGCAATTGGTCGTCAGTCCGCCTCGCAATGGCGGCTTTCATATTTTGGTTTTTGGTGGCAGCCAGGGTGCGCGTGGAGTGAACAACGCTGTATGCGAAATGATTCGTACGGACGGCGCCTGGCAAACAGATATAAGTTATGTGCATCAGACTGGAAAAGCGGACTACGCGCGCATGTGCGAGAGCTATGGGCCTGAGCTCTTGGCTAGCGGCCGGGTGACGGTTAAAGAATACCTCAATGACATGGGTGCGCAGTATGCGCAGGCCGATTTGGTGATTTGCCGCTCGGGCACAGGCACGCTATCGGAGCTCGCGGCTTGTGGTAAGGCGGCGATTTTGCTGCCGTTGGCTTCGGCGAGCGACGATCATCAGCGTAAGAACGCCGAAGCTTTGGTGGCCAAAGGGGCTGCGGATATGTTGTTACAGCCAGAACTGAATGCAGAAACTCTGAAGCTCGCCATCCAGAGTCTGCGCGAAAATCCGCGGCGGCTGGAAAGCATGCGAGCGGCGGTGCGGAGCTTTCATCAGCCTCACGGTGCCGAACACTTGGTCGGAGAATTTTTGCAAAGGATAGAGTCGCATGCGTCTCGCTAAAGCGCGGGTTCATTTTATAGGAATCGGCGGTATTGGAATGTGCGGTTTGGCCGAGCTGCTGCACAACATGGGTGCGCAAGTGACCGGCAGTGACCCGGCGGAAAATGCCCAGACCGCGCGCTTGCATGAACTGGGAATTTGCATCGCGCGCGAACACAGCGCCGCCAATTTGATTGAGAGCGAAGTGGTGGTTTACTCCAGCGCCGTGCGCGAGAGCAATGTGGAATATCGCGAGGCCCGGCGGCGCAAAATCCCGCTGATTCGCCGCGCTGAGGCTCTAGCGGAAATCATGCATCTCAAACGCGGGGTTGCGATCGCCGGCACCCACGGCAAGACCACCACTACAAGTTTGACGTCGGCGATTTTTTTAGCGGCGGGATTAGATCCTACCATCATTGTCGGCGGCCGCTTGGAGATGATCAAGTCGACCGCACAATTGGGTAAGGGCGATTGGCTGGTGGCTGAGGCGGATGAAAGCGACGGCAGTTTTACGCGCTTGAGTCCCGAAATCGTGATCATCACTAACATCGATAGCGATCACTTGGACTATTATAAAACCTTCGCCAATCTGCGCGCGGCCTTTGTGGATTTCGCATCGCGCATCCCCTTCTATGGCGTCGCCATCGTATGCGGTGATGATCCCGTTTTAAAGGAAATGTTCGCGGAGTTTGGCAAACGTTGGATCTCTTATGGCTGTGGTGCCGACAATGACTACGTTCTTCAGCGCGAGGGTACACGCTGGCAGGTGGGTTTTGAGGGGCAGGTGCTCGGCGAAATCAAACCGGCGATGCCCGGCACGCACAACGCTTTGAATTCGCTCGCGGCGATTTTAGCGGGAATGCAGGCGGGCGTTGGCTTTGCCACGGCCGCGCTTGCGATCAGCCAATTTAACGGCGTGGACCGCCGTTTCCAACATAAGGCCAGTATTCGTGGCATCGACTTTTACGATGACTATGGTCACCATCCCACGGAAGTGCGCGCCGTTCTTAGCGGCTTCAAAGAGAAATTTCCGGCGAGGCGTTTGGTGGTGGTTTTTCAACCGCATCGTTTTTCGCGCACGCAGCTGCTGTGGGATGACTTTCTACAATGTTTTGATCATGCCGACGTTTTATTTATGATCGATGTTTATCCTGCGGGCGAAGCGGCGCTCAAAGACATAACTAGCGAAAATCTGGTGGCGCAGATGCAACATCGCCAAGTGTTTTTGTTGGCGCGCCAGGCGGATCCGCAACTCAGCCAAGTCAAGTCTCTGCTTCAAGCCGGGGATATTTTGCTCACGCTGGGCGCGGGCGATATTTCAAAACTGGGCGATCAAATGATCGAATCGATGGTTAAGGGATAAATTTGGAATTTCGCGAAAAGGTAGCACTTAACGATTGGACATGGTGGAAGATTGGCGGGCCCGCTGATTTTTTTTGCACGCCGGAATCGGTTGAAGAAGTCAGTGAGGCCGTGGCCTTTGCCAACGCGCGCGCGCTGCCGCTCACGGTTCTGGGCGGTGGCACCAATGTGTTGATCAGCGATGAGGGCATCGCGGGTCTGGTGGTGTCGTTGAGAAAACTCAAAGGCCTTGGGGCCGTCGAGGCGCAAGGGCACTTGGTGATCACGGCGCTTGCGGGAACTCCCAAGGCCGAGTTGACCAAGATATTTTTGCAGAAGAGTTTGGCACCGGCTTTGTTTTTGTGTGGCATCCCGGGTGAGATCGGCGGAGGCGTAACCATGAACGCGGGTGTTGCAGAAGCCATTCAGCCGCGGGAGTTCCACGGTATCGTCGATTGGATCGAGGTGCTCGGTCTCAATGGCCAAATGCAGCGTTTTAGCAAAGAGCAATTGACATGGAGCTACCGTACACTCACTGGCTATCCTCCGGGAATTATCGTGCGCGTGGGACTCTCCTGGCCCCTAGCGAGCGATGATGAGATTCCGCGTAAAGTGAAAGACGCGACTCGGGTGCGCTTGCAACGTCAACCGCTCGAGTGGCCAAGTTGTGGCAGCACTTTCAAAAATCCACTGCCGCAAAAGGCCGGGCAATTGATTGAAGCCGCGGGCCTAAAAGGTTATCAGCGGGGAAACGCTCAGGTTTCCATCAAACATTCCAATTTTATTATCAATCGCGGAGGGGCATTGGCCCAAGATGTCGCTGAAATTATTCGCCACGTGCAAAGTGAAGTGCGGCAAAAGTTTGGAGTGGAACTTGAGCCCGAAGTGAAAAGACTTGGTCGCTGGTGAAAGGGACGCTAGACTTTTAATTATGCGTAAACGTATTGGCCTGTGGGTTTTCGTGGTGGCAGTGGGTTGGCTCGCCGGCGGTGTTTACCGCCTGTTGAGTGGCAGCTGGCTCAAGATTGAAACCGTACAGCTGGATCTCGCGCCGTTATCGTTCGAGCGCTTGCAGTTCGAACGTATCAAGGCCTCGCTCACTCCGCAGTTTGAGGCCGTGCAAGGAAAGTTTTTTTGGCAGGTTCCTCTAACGCAAGTCTACGAATTGACCACCAAGGACAAACGCGTCCGCAAAGCTTCGGTATTTCGGGAATTTCCATCGCGCTTACGTATTGTGATTGAACCGCAAACGCCGATCCTCGCGTATCTCTCCAATGAGTCACGTATTTATCCGGTCGCGGCCGATGCCACTCTGCTGCCGGCGGTGCCGCTCGCGGACGCTCTTGATCTGCCGGTGCTGCGCGGGGAGGATTTGCGCGACGAAATGCATCTGCGTGAGTTGGCGTTGGCGCTTTTTGAACAGATTCCAAATGAAGGAAGTTTACGTAAAAAAAATGTGTCGGAAATTTATTACGCGAAAAAAGACGGCTTTAAAATTTTTGTGGGCGAAGCCGATGTTGAAGTAAAAATGGGCGATGCAGACTTTGGTCCTAAGGTTTCGCGCGTGGAAAAGGTCATGTCTTATCTAGACAGTCAGAATATTAAAGGCCGCGTCATCGACGCTCGCTTCGCAAAGAAAGTTGTTGTCAGAGTGCGTAACAATCCCTAGCCTTAAATCAGGGAGCACGGAAGTTCCTTAATCAACTGAGTTTTCTGTTGGGGATTAAAAATGGCAAAGGACGCCCAAACTGAATCGCGAATCATCGCCGGACTAGACATCGGCACGACAAAAGTCACCTGCGCCATCGGCCGCTTTGAAAATGGACAACTAGACATTATCGGAGTGGGCAACGCGGCCAACACGGGCATGCGCCACGGGGTAGTGGTCAACATTGATTCGACCAGCGATTCGATTCGCAAGGCCAAAGACGAGGCCGAGCTGATGGCCGGAGTGCGCATCGACGGTGTATGGCTCGGCATCGGCGGACAGCATGTGCAAAGTTTTTCCTCGGCAGGGATGGTGGCAGTTCGCCACAAAGAAGTGCGCCAAGAAGATATAGACCGCGTGATCGAGGCGGCGAAGGCTGTCGCGATTCCGCAGGACCGGCAAGTGCTGCACGTGTTGCCGCAAGATTTTAAGCTCGATGGACAAGTGGGAATTTTTGATCCGATTGGAATGTCGGGCGTAAGGCTTGAAGCCAGCGTGTTTATTGTCACCGGGTCCATTCCGGTGATTCAAAATGCAGTGAAGTGCGCGCAAAAAGTCGGCCTGCGTGTTGACGGAATGGTGCTTCAGCAGCTGGCGTCGGCGATGTCGGTGCTGAGTGCGGACGAAAAAAACTTAGGTGTGTGTCTGGCGGATGTCGGCGGCGGCACGGCGGATCTGATTACGTTTTTCCAAGGAAGCGTGATCCACACTGGTTTACTCCCGGTCGGCGGCAGCAATTTTACTCATGATATCGCGATCGGGTTGAAGACCACGCAGTCGAATGCGGAGACATTGAAGCGCAAATATGGTTGTGCGTTGCCGGAAATGATCAGCGAAGACGAATCGATCGAAGTCGAAAGCGTGGGCGGCCGTAAACCCCGCACTTTGATGCGGCGGGATTTGTGCGAAGTGATTGAAGCGCGCGCGGAAGAAACGTTGGAATTGATTCGTCGCGAACTTGATGAAAAAGGTTTAATTGGAAAATTGGGATCGGGTGTAGTGCTCACCGGGGGCGCGAGTCTCCTCCATGGATTGGTGGAGATGGGCGACTTTGTATTGGATGTTCCGGTGCGCAAAGGCTGGCCGGAAAAGGTGGGTGGCTTAGTGGATGTGGTTCGCCAACCCTCCTGCTCAGCTGTAGTCGGCGTGATGTTCTACGGTTTGTCGCAGGAAAAAGAGCGCGCGCTGGGACCCGAAATGCGGGTTTCGGAGTGGACTAAACGCATGAAGCACTTATTGGGAATGTGAAAAAGCACAGCGGGGGTTCTATGTTCGAGCTTGAAGAAAATACGAATTTTGGTGCCAGCATCAAGGTGATCGGCATCGGCGGCGGCGGCGGAAACGCGGTTCAAACCATGATCGAAGGCGGGTTGACCGGCGTGCAATTCGTAGTCGCCAACACCGATCGCCAAGCCTTAGCGGCCAACAAAGCGGAAGGCAAAATCCAGCTGGGCCGTGAGCTCACCAAGGGCCTCGGCGCCGGCGCCAATCCCGAAATTGGCCGGCGCGCCGCCATCGAATCATACAATGACATTGTGGCTTCGCTTGAAGGTTCCGACATGGTATTTGTCACCGCGGGTATGGGCGGCGGCACCGGCACGGGCGGTGCCCCGGTGGTGGCGAAGATCGCCAAGGAACTTGGCGCGCTCACCATCGGTGTGGTGACTCGCCCATTTATTTTCGAAGGCAAAAAGCGCAAGAAACACGCCGACGATGGAATTCGCGAGTTGCAGGAGAACGTCGACACGCTGATCGTAATCCCGAATCAAAAATTATTGGCGGTGGCCAGTGAGCGCACGCCGCTACTCGAGACCTTCCGCAGAGCCGATCAGGTTTTGCTGCACGCGGTAAAGGGAATTTCGGATCTTATTAATATTCGCGGTTTGATTAATTTGGACTTCGCCGATATTCGCACGGTAATGCAAGCCAAGGGCATGGCGATCATGGGCTCCGGCATGGCGGGTGGTGAAAATCGCGCGGTTGAGGCCGCAACTCAGGCGATCTCCTCGCCGTTGCTTGAGAATATCTGCATTGACGGGGCGACGGGCATCATCATCAATGTGACCGGCGGACCCGATCTCACGCTGTGGGAAGTGAACGAAGCCTCGACCTTAATCACCGAGGCCGCGCATCCCGACGCCGAGATTATTTTTGGCGCGGTGATTGATGAGAACATGGGAGACCATGTGAGCGTGACTGTAATTGCCACGGGCTTTGGCACTTTGGCCGCAAAAACCGCGAGCGAACAGATCTCGCGTTTGCAGGCAATGACCGAAGTGCAATTGATGAACGCCGGAATGTCGCGTTTGACGCAAGATATGAACACACCTTATTCGCCGTCGCTTGAGGAAGAAATTTATCCTCCGGCGCCCACTCAAACTTTTGAGGCCATCAATCTAAGCATAGAGGAGGAAAGTCTTCCTCCTCTACCGCTGGTGCAGCCGCCACCACCCGCGCAGGTGATGGCGGCTCCGGCTCCGTCGCCCAGTCATTTTCAGCATCCGATGCAGTTTTCCAACCAAGCGCCGCAACCGCGCGAAAAAAACCTGCCGCGCGAGGCGTTGCTGGCCAAGGCCAGGGCTTATCGTGAAAGCCAAGTGCATCGCGATGCGCATCAGCCCGAACAGCTTTCAATGAATATGGAAGATGTGGCGCCCCCGCCACGACTGACCCCCGAACCTCCGCGCTCGCCGTTTGCAGGCGAAGCGCTGGATGTGCCCTCTTTTTTGCGCCGCAAGCGCGGATTCGGGGCTGAAAATCCAGACGGACTGGAGTAAGTTAGGCGCGCGTGAGCCTAGCCCTTTTTGTTTCTGACATCCATATCTCGTCACCGAGCGATCCCAAATGCGCGCTGTTTTTACGCGTGCTCGAGCAGGCCCGCGCGCGCGGCGTGAATGATTTATTTTTAGTGGGAGACATTTTCGATCTGTGGATTTCGGATCGGCGCTATTTTACCGAACAGTATTCTTTGGTGATTAAAAAGCTGCGCGACCTACAAGCGAGCGGCATGCGCATTCATTATTTTGAAGGCAATCACGATTTGGATCTTGCCCACTTTTGGCGGCGGCAACTGGGAGTTGAGGTCTATACGCAGGCGACGTTTTTCAATTTGAACGGCGTGAAGTTTCGGGTTGAGCACGGCGATCAAATGGATCCGAGCGACCGGGGTTATCGGTTTTTGCGCTGGCTGCTGCGCACTCCGCTGTTAGTTTTCATGCAGCGCCATTTGCCCAACTGGGCGGTGCGCCGGATCGGAGAACGGGCCAGCCGAGTGAGCCGGGAGTACACTTCGAATATCAAGGTCTCGAGCGATACGCGAGCGCGCGATATGATTCGCGAGCATGCGCTTCGGGCTTTTCGTGAAGAGCCGTTTGCGGTTTCAGTTTCTGGGCATTTGCATGTAAATGAAGATGCTGAGTATCAAGTCGAGGGACAACGTGTGCGTTGTATAAACCTGGGGACTTGGTTGAAAGAGCCCTTCCTTCTTAGAGTCGAGGGGAGTTTAATTGCGGTGGAAAGCGTCGCTTCTTGGCGTCAAGACTAAAGTCGGAGCAGCTGAACAGCCGCGCGCGCTTGACTTTAAAAAATCCGCTCGGCGAATTTCCGCCGTCAATCAGTGAGTATAAGGCCAATTAAAATTCCTGATCGGTGGCGCTGACGTACCCGTCTTAATTCCATAGTTCTCGGCATAGCCCATCTTATTCGGAAACAACTGGAAGATGTAGTTCTCCGTCACATTCATCTGCACATTATCGCGAACCGGAATATTGTAAAGTGGCAGCATATTGTCCCAGCGAAAGCGTTTCATTGTGTGGGCCGACTTGGTGACATTGGGGTCATCGTAGAGGACAGTTCCACGGAACCCCGCTAGTGTTTTTCAGTCAGCAGCTGGCGAGCATGCTCTAGGCTAGTCTGCGAAATCTTCTCACCTGAAATCAGTCGTGCAATCTCTTGCACGCGATCGGGCCTGGCCAATTTCGTGACTGTCATTTTGATCGTGCCGCCACGTTGTGCCGTCTTTTCGATCAAGAAATGATGATCCGCAAAGCACGCCACTTGCGGTAAATGCGTTACACAAATCAGTTGCTGGCCTTTGGCGATCAGCTTTAATTTTTTGCCGACCTTTTCCGCGGTTTGTCCGCTGACGCCGGTGTCGACTTCATCAAATAGGTAGGTGCGCGGATGTTCGCTCGAGCCAACCACGCGCTTGAGCGCCAGTAAAATGCGGCTCAGTTCGCCGCCGCTGGCGATCTTGGCCATCGGACGTGGCTCATCTTTTTTCGAAACCTGGATCATAAACTCCACATCGCTTTGCCCGGTCGACGCCAACTCCGAAAGTAATTGCACATCGACACTGAAGGCGACGCCCTTCATATTTAAGTCCAGTAACTCGTCGTTGACACCCTTTTCTAAAAGATGGGCGCCGCTTTTGCGCCGCTCGTGCAGTTCCTTGGCGATCTTGATCAGGGACTTGGTGACTCGGGCTTTTTCATCGGTCAGGCCACGCAGGCTCTCGTCGAATTTCTCAAGTGTGTCAATCTCTTCGCAAAATCCGCGCTGACTGCGCAAAATGTCGTCGACCGATTCGCCGAACTTCTTTTGGAGTTTGCGTAAGGAATTGAGACGGTCTTCGTGACGGTTGAGTTCTTCAGGATCGGCTTCAAGTTTTTTGCCATACTCGCGCAGCTCGAAGATTCCGTCTTCCATCAACGCCTTGGCTTGGATAAACGGTTCAAGCTTAGAAGCTAATTCCGCATCCACCACGGCAAGCTCAGCGCCTCGTTGCAATACCTGGTGGAGGTGGACCATGACTGCGGAGTCGTCGGCATAGAGCGAATCGATGCTTGCGCCCACAAATTCAATCAAGCGGGTGGAGTTTCGCATGCGTGAGACCCGCGCTTCGAGATCCTCGTTCTCGCCCGGCTGTAGTCCCAGTGCTTCAATTTCATCGCGCTGGAAGCGTAAAAAATCCAGGCGTTGTTCGCGCGAGCGCGCGGCCTCTTCCAAGCGCAAAATTTCGTTCTTAAGGTCCTTTAAGCGCTCAAACTGCTTTTCAAAATCCCCGCGCAGCGACCAGGTGCCTGAGTATAAGTCCAAAAGGTCCAAGTGATAGGCCTTGGATTGCAAATGACGATTGTCGTGCTGGCCGGTCATCTCAATCAGCGGCGTTTGCCGACCGGTCAAAGTGATCAGTGGCGCCACGATATTGCGCAGAGAGGACAGCGGACACAGCGAACCGTTCAAATAAACTTTACCCTTGCTGTGGGTGGAGACAATACGTCGAACCACCAGCGTTTGATCGCTGATCTCAAGGCCCATGGCTTCAATCGCAGCCACCACATCCGGGCGATCGGTGAGGTCAAAGTAACCTTCGATCACCGCGGAGTCCACGCCGCGGCGAACAATGTCGGCATCGGCCTTTTCGCCCATCAGCAGACTCAGGCTTTTCAGCAATATCGATTTTCCAGCACCAGTTTCGCCGCTCAATATATTGAGCCCCTTGCCGAACGACAGCGACAGGTTCTCGATGATTGCAAAATTACTGACTTTGAGTTCAATGAGCATTAGGCCCTTTCGCCGAATTTTAGCTTCTCGCGCAAAAGACTGAAATAATTGTGCCCGACCTTGCGGAGAAACAGATGGTCACACTTGTCGCGCTCCACCCAGACTTCGTCGTTTGGTCCGACAGTCGCCTTTTTAATTCCATCGGCGGTGAGCACCGCGCGCGTGCCTTGGCCCAAAATGGAAAACTGTATTTTACGCTGGTCCGGAAAAATAAATGGACGACTGGTCAAACTGTGCGGGCAAATTGGCGTAACCACTAGGGCATCGACTTCCGGGTGTAAAATCGGTCCGCCGGCCGCCAAGTTGTAGGCGGTGGAGCCTGTGGGCGTGGCGACGATCAAGCCGTCGGCCTTGACCGCGGTGATGGGGAGTTGATCGACGGTGATGGAAATATGGATCAAGTGGCTGGTCGGTCCACGCTCGATGACCAGATCGTTGAGCGCGTTGAATTCCTCGCGCAACTTTTGCCCGTGGCGCACCTGAATGCGGATCATGGAGCGACGCTTGAGTTCGAGTTTGCCGCTCAACGCCAGCTCGACCATTGGATAAAGATCCTGAGCACGTGTCAATGTCAGAAAACCTAAACTACCCATATTTACACCGAGGATGGGCACGCGCTCACCATCGAGCATGCGCACGGCTTCAAGGTAGGTGCCGTCGCCGCCCAGTACGATCACCAGATCCAAGCTGGCCACCGAAGCGACCGGCTTGATCTTGGGCAAAATCCTTTGCGTTTGGTGTGAATAGACTTTGATGGAGCGTTGTCCGAGCCAGGTTGCAAGCTCCTGCGCCAGCGTTAGGGCTTGCGGAGAGGCGCGGCGGTAGACGATCGTCACTTTTTTAATTTTCTGTTTATACAGAGGCGGTGCGGCGGCCATGATTAGAGCAGTCCATCACGGCGAAGTAAGGCCTCAGGGTCCGGGGCGCGGCCACGAAATTTCTTATAGAGCTGCAGGGGGTGATCACTTGCGCCCTTGGACAAAATAAACTCCTCGAATTTACCGGCGACTTCTTGGTTAAAAATTCCGCGCTCGCGAAACAGTTCAAACGCGTCGGCGTCGAGCGCTTCGGCCCACTTGTAGGAGTAGTAACCTGACGCATAGCCGCCCCCAAAAATATGCGCGAAGCTGGCGGAAATATTAGTGCCTGGAACCTGCGGTAACAAACGGCATTCGGCCGTGACGCGGTTTTCAAAATCGGGAACACTAAACTCTTGCGAGGCCGGAGCCGAGAACCACGCCAAATCGAGCAGTGCGAAGTTCACCTGGCGCATGGTGGTGTAGCCGACTTGGAATTTCTGCGCAGCCTTCATCCGCTCCATCAATTGCAGGGGAATTAACTCGCCCGTCTGGTAGTGAAAGGCGAAAAGGCTGAGGGCTTCGATTTCTTCAGCCCAGTTTTCAAAAATCTGTGAGGGCAACTCGACAAAGTCGAGGTACACATTGGTGCCGGCGAGACTGCGAAATTCCACTTGCGACAACAAGCTGTGCAGGCCATGGCCGAACTCATGAAACAAGGTGGACACTTCGTCAAACGTCAGCAGTGACGGTTGCTCAGTGGTCGGCGTAGTAAAATTGCATACGATACTCACATGCGGGCGCACCAGCTTGGAGCGAAACAAACCCTGCTCGCAAAAATTGGTCATCCAGGCGCCTTGGGACTTGCTCGCACGTGGAAAAAAGTCAGTGTAGAACAAGCCGATAAAGGCTTTGTCGGGGGTCGATTTGTAAACTTCAAAGACCCGCACGTCGGGATGGTAAACCGGATATTCGTTGCTGGCTTTGAATTCGAGGTTGTATAGGCGTCCCGCCAACTCGAATACACCATCCAAAACATTTTCCAATTTGAAATACGGTCTTAAGCTGTCTTCGTCGAACGCGTATTTTTTTTCCTTGAGTTTCTCGGAATAATATAAAAAGTCCCAGGGCTGAAGCGGGACGGGGCCGCCCAGACTCTGCGCCAATTCTTGGACCTCGGCGACTTCGCGGACCGCGGCCGGCTTGGCAGCCGTTAACAGGCGCTGCAAAAATTCGTGCACTTGTTTAGGTGACTCGGCCATGCGCAGTTGCAGCGCATATTCGGCATACGAATTAGCGCCGAGTAGTTCGGATTTTTCATGCAGTAAATCCACCGTCTCGCGAATCACCGGCTGATTGTCATAGGGTCCACCAAAAGCGCGCGAATGATAGGCGCGAAACATTTTTTCGCGCAGCAAGCGGTTGTCGGCAAATTTTAGAAACGGTAGCGACGACGGCTGCGGCAGAGTAAATAACCACCGTTTGTCTTGGCCACGCTCGGTTGCGGCCTCGCGAGCGGCCGTGACTTGGGTGGGGCCCAGTCCGGCTAAATCTTTTTCGTCATCGATCCACAGTTCAAAGGTGTTGGTGGCCTTGAGCACGTTCTCGCGAAACTTAGGGTTGAGTTGCGAAAGGCGTTCGTCAATGGCGCGCAGCCGAGTCTTTTTTTCCGGCGGCAGAGCCGCGCCACTGCGCTGAAAATCCCGGTAGACTTTTTCCACCAAACGTAGCTGCTCGCTATTCAGTTTTAAGCTGGCGCGCTGTTGGTGAACCGTTGCGACCTTCGCAAACACCTCAACGTCGAGCCAGATGTCATTGGCAAACGAAGCCACGCGGGGGCCTAATTCCATCGAGAGTTTTTGTAGTTCTTCATTGGAATGCGCCGCCAATAAATTGTTGAACAGCGTGAAGATGTACTCGAGCTCCTCACTGCAAGCTTCCAGCGCGCGCAGGGTGTTGTCAAACGACGCCGGTTGCGTGCGAATGGCCATCAATGTCTTTTGGCCCAACGCAATGGCATGATCCAGAGCCTGTGGAAAGTGCTCGGGTTTAATAAGGTGAAATGGGACCGCGGAATTTTTTAACGAAGAATGCTGCAGTAGTGGATTCATTTAAATTTAGTATCATAGCTGCTTTTTGAATGCAAAAGCCCCGGGGTTTAGCCGGGGCAGTCGCAGGAAGGGGGAAAACTCTTCGGGTCAGTTCGTCTAAAAGCAAGCCGCTCCAGCGAAACCTTCCACCGCGATCGCAATGCTCGTGCCGCATCCGCCGCCGCCTCCGCCTCCGCCGCCGTAGCCACTGCTGTATCCATAGGGAGGATAGCTGTAGTAGTAACCCGCGCCGTAGGTGGCGTACTCGGAACTGTAGTAGCCTGACGAAGCCGGAATCGACTGAGTGAGGGTGGCGTAGTTTACGCAAACCATTTGACCGTTTAAGATCATCGGTACGTAAATTGCGCCAGGATAAACCTGTGACCAACCTTGGCAGCTTTGCTGGGGATTGGCTTGGTAAGGATAACCGGTCGGAGGAGGATAGTATCCTTGACCAGGAGTACATGCCACTTGTTGACCGTTGGGGCCGGCATAATATCCTTGCGCGGTACAAGTGCTACCGGTGCCGCTGACAGAACATTGGGCTCCGCTTGGATAGGTATAAGTACCGTATTGCGGATTGTAGGCACAAGTCTCGGCGGGCGTAGACGCAACGGTATTGTCCTTAGTTTGCGAGCAGGCACTCAAGGCAATCACCACGTAAGTGGCGAAGGCGAGCGCTGCCAAAGCGTTTGTGTGTTTCATATTATAGGTCCCTTCCTAAACTAAAAAATTTCGAGCTGTTGACTCACAGAGAAGCTATTCCAAAGCTCGTGCCAGTCCCTGTAAAAAATATACTGACTATGGAGATTTTACTGTGCCGTAAAATGGCGTCATTGCCTGGATAGGTGTAAGTCGGAGGCGGCGAAATTTGTTAATTATAAGTAATTTCAAATAGTTATATGTTAGAGAACAAGTTTTTAATAGGTGGGCCTAAAAACGTCCATGCCATCTTAAACGTGGGCGATCTGAAGTCGCCAAAGCTGTCTCTCTATATATATAGGCTCGGGGTTCAAGACTTGTCCGGAGTAGGTAATTTATGCATTCTAAGCTTAGGAGGTCCCAATGACTCGTTTAGCTGCTCTATTTTTTTGTTGTGTTCCGGCGTTTGCGTCCTCCCCGTTTAAACAGAGTCTGACCCAAAAGACCAATGTCTACGTCAAGGATGGGCTCTTTATCGGCGGAGTTGCGGGACAGGGGGCTTCGCTTTTAAATGTAAGGCGCAGTTTTTCAAAAGCCGCCAATCTGGAGCGCGTGATCGTCGATCTGGGCGATAAAGACGCTAAGCCATCCGGTAAAAATATGAGTTACTTTCAGGCTAGCATGGATTCCGCCCACACCCGCGTGATTTTGGATCTGGCACAATTGCGGATGACGATGGTCAGCGAGCAAAGAGTACGGCAGGCGTTTAAGAATAGCCCGTTTGTGGCTTCGGTGGAATTCACTTTGGATCCGGAAGACAAAGCGGGGACAATTATTTTGAATTTGAAGCAGCCCATGCAGTTGGAAGTTTTTGAATTGCTAGCGGCTAAAAAACCGGCGCGGGTGGTGATGGATTTAAAACCCATAAAGACCAACCGCGGTAAGGACCTATTCTAAATGCGCGCGCAGTGGCTTTGCGCCGCGGCTCTTCTTTTCCCATGCTTTGCGTTTGCGCGCGTCTTTGATTTTAAAGACGCGGCGTTGGCGCCGTATATGCGTGGCACTGGCGGCCTCTCGTCATTGGCGCAAGATCCGTTTGGCAACTCGAGCGGCACCAGCACTACGATCGCCGGCACCACCCAATACAATTACGGCGGTGAACTGGGAATGTTACTAGGGCTCTCGCCGGTGTTTCATATCCGCTTGGGTGCGGAAGTGTTGCAAGAAAATCCGGTGGTCGCCGATGGGCTCAATGCCGCGGGCAATTCGCGCTTCAGTTTGAATTCTTCGGTGTTTGTTTTTAATCCCAATGTTGCGTTCGAATATGTCTACAGCATTAAAGGCAATGTGCGGTTTTTTGCGGAGTTCGGTGTGGGCTACGCCAATGTCACCGTGGTGAACGATTACAAGATGACTCCCACCGGGACGTCGGAACTCGGGGTTAGTGATTTCAAAGAGACCATGGCGAAGAATGTGATTTCGGGAACTGCCGGGATGGGCATGGAAATGATGTTTACCGATAACGTGACGTTTTTGGTGGACGTTGGCTATCGCTATTTGCCGGTATCGAGTCTGACTTATAAGGCACCAGTGAGTAACATTGTTAAGCCTTCGGGTGTGCAATCGGGCGACACTGTGTTGAATGCCGATGGGAGCAAGCGCTCGTTTAACCTGGGCGGGCTTTATGGTGGGGTGGGGTTTCGGTTTTATTTGAACTTTTGAAACTGGGCCTTTAAATGTTGATGGTCCAGGCGTTGCCGCGATCTGATTTTAGAACTAGCCGGAGAATAGACCTCGAGTTTCGAATTCGCGCTGGCGCGAAATTTAGTAAAGCCCAGCAATCACTTCCCGATACCTCTCATCGCACACCCGGCGTTTGACTTTGAGCGACGGCGTCAGCTCGCCATTCTCCACACTAAAATCATGATCAAGAATCGCGAAATTCTTTATTGTCTCAAAGCTCGCCAGCTGCGCGTTCACCTGCGCCACGGTCTTACGCACCTGTTCGTGAATTTCTGGTGATTGGCTAATGGTCTTAAAATCGCGGTAAGGTCGATTTTTCTCACGCACCAATTCTTTTGCGAGGGTAGCGTTGAGCGTGACCAGCGCCACGATGTATTTCTCCTGATCGCCATGAATTAAAACATTGGAAATCAGCGGCGCCATTTTCAGCAGGCCTTCGAGTTTTTGCGGCGCCACGTATTTGCCGCCTGAGGTTTTGATCAAATCTTTTTTGCGATCGGTAATGCGCAGAAAGCCGCGTTCGGTCCATGCCCCCACATCGCCGGTGTGAAAATAGCCGTTGCTGAACGCTTCGCGAGTGGCGACTTCGTCGTGATAATATTCGCGCATAACCTTTTTACTTTTCACTAAAATTTCGCCATCGGCCGCGAGTTGAATGTCGACTTCGGGCAAAGGTTTTCCGACCGTGCCGAACTCGAAATCGCTCGGCGTGTTGGCGGTGATGGCAGCGGAGGTCTCGGTTAGCCCGTAGCCCTCGAGAATCAAAATTCCCGCAGCGTGGAAGAATTTGCCGATCTCTGGTTC
>JANXMF010000122.1 GCA_025354795.1 Pseudobdellovibrionaceae bacterium | reverse complement strand
CAATAGTCTGTGGCAGCAGTGGGTGAGCAACGCGAGTCATGATTTTCTCGGTCGTCAGCACGTGCACGAAACCATCGATGCGCTGATCAAAGCGGTTCAGCATGGCAACCAGGCGGTGGTGGCGGCTTTGGCGCCGGTACTGACCGCTCGCCATCCATCGCAGCTCTATCAGTCGGTGTTGGAAGGTCTGTTGGTGTTCGTGGCCCTTTGTTTGATTTGGCGCAAACCACAAAAGCCGGGAGTGATTGGCGGCTGGTTTGGATTTTTCTATTGTGTAGCGCGGATTATCGGCGAGCAGTTTCGCATGCCCGATGCACATATTGGCTTTCAGTTGTTCGGTCTCACGCGTGGGCAATGGCTCAGCATTGGGCTACTGCTAGTCGCGGTGATTTGGCTGACGCTTTGTTACCGCCGCAAGGATGAGCCGATGGGTGGCTGGAATCCGCAATTGGCGAAGGGCTTTTCGCGTAAGCGAGGATAAGAATAACTCTGCACACGCCTGCTGGCGACGCTCCAAAAACGCAAATATGTCTGTGCAGTTGACCGCCAGAGTCAGAAGAGGGGCGAAAAGCCAAACGAGCTCGCGCTGGGCCACGAACCAACGGAGGAAAAATGAGGATTCGCCAGATGGGCTTTTCGTCACGTCTAAAAGCTCACCGAAATATCCTAACGCTCGAGACGCTTAAGTTTATCGTGGAGTTCGTAGCGGACGGGAATGCTAGACTCGCGGCACTGCGCTCTGGAATTCCCGCGGCCTACGCTTCGCGCTACGGGGCTTGGCTAAAAAGGCATGCGATGGTTAAGGCGGCCCTCGAGCGGGATTTGGATGAACGGGATCTGAAGCAGTTGCAACGTTCAGTGGCGGAGATTGAGACTCAGATGGAAAAATGTCGAGGTATATTAGGGCTGGATGAGCCCAGAGAATTACTATAGGATCCCGCCATGGAAAGTCTCACGCATTTTTTTAGGCCCGAAGAACGCAGGCGCGGGGAAGATCTCTTCGGCAAAGGTTTGGTCGTGATTTCAAGCGCATCGGATTGTGACGTGCGCGGGTTTATAAAGGGCTCCTCCGCCTGCAGAGTCTCGCTGTCCGCCGACCATGTTTCGAGTCGCGCGATCCGCGGCGACTGCTCTTGTACCACCGCCCGCAAAGGTGTTCTTTGCAAACATATTTGGAGCGTCTTGCTCAAACTGGAGCACAATGACTTTGTGGCAACAAAAACGGTCATTGAAAAAGTTAGCGTGGCGACTCCTGCACGCGCTACCGCAACTGAGCGGCAGTCGACCTACAAAAAGCAGAATTACGAACGACAAAAGAGCCGTGCCAAAGAAATGCGCCAGCAAAAAAAGTTTGCCGAATGCAAACACGCGCCAACCTATCCGCAAGCGGTCGAACAAGCGCGCGCCTTTTTTAAGTGCAATGGCTTCGCGCTCGAAAATATGGATTTTTCCGAGTTAGCCAACGCCAAGAAGATTTTGCTCCGCGTGTTTCATCCGGACAAAGGCGGGTCCCATGACGAGGTTATTATTTTGAATAGGAATTTCGATGTTCTGCGCGGTTATATTGAAGACGGAGTTTAGGTCTCAACCCAAAGCGGTAGTTGGCGGCCCCAAAACATCCTATGCTCTTTGTTAAGGGCGCTAAAAACTCTCGTCGAAGCTCACATTCCCCGTGACACCCATCTGATAAGCCGAAACCCGGCGCTCAAAAAAGTTCGCCAGTTCCTGAGTGTCTTGCAGCTCCATAAAGCCAAAGGGATTGCGCACATGATATTGGGCGGGAATTCTGAGGCGTTCCAAACGCTGATCGGCGATAAACTCCAAATAGGTGCGCATATCCTTACCGCTCATGCCGGCGACTCCGTGGGAGAGGATGTCATTGGCGAATTCCATTTCGCACTCGATGGCCTCCTTGAACATCACGATGACCATTTCTTTCATGCGGCTATCAAAGAGCTCGGGATCTTCTTCGATCGCGGTTTCGATCACTTTGAAGGCGAAGTCGATGTGCACGCTCTCGTCGCGGAATACCCAATTGGTCCCGGTGGCGAGGCCGTTTAGCAAACCTTTGGAACGCAAGAAATAAACATAGGCAAAGGCCGCGAAAAAAAACAGCCCTTCGATCGTGCCTGCAAAACAGATCAAATTCATCAGAAAACGTCTGCGGTCCTCGCGGGTCTGCAGCGACTGCAGCTGTTGGATCGAGTCCATCCACTTAAAGCTGTACTGGGCTTTTCTATGAATCGACGGGATATTGTGAATGGCGGCGAAGGCTTTTTCGCGCTCGCCGTGATCGGCAATATAGGAATCGAGTAGAGTAAGATAAAATTGCACGTGCAACGCCTCTTCATAGAGCTGGCGCGAGAGATAGAGTCGCGCTTCGGGCGAATTGATGTGCTTATAAAGATTGATCACTAAATTGTTGCCGACGATGGAGTCGCCGGTCGCAAAGAACGCCACCAGGCGGTGGATCAAAAAGCGTTCGGCCTTGGTCAACTTCTTTTGCAAATCGACGATGTCGTTACTGAAATCCACTTCGTCCACGGTCCAAGTGTTTTTGATCGAATTTTTGTACATCTCAAAAAATACCGGGTAGCGCATCGGACGCAGAGTTAAATCAAAACCGGGGTCTAAAATCATTGGTAATACTTCCTTAAAAAAAATTTACTGACAGGCTTCGCAGATCTGTGGATTTTCTAGCGAACAGGCCAATGCCTCTTGTTCAGTGTAGGTCTTGGCTACCGAGTCTGAGACAGCTTCTTCGGCCGTGGCTGTCGTGCGCGCCGCCGAGGTGTCACGCGTGGTCACTTTTGAAATCTTAGTCGCCGGACGTGAACGCAAGTAATATGTGGTCTTGATGCCGCTCTTCCATGCATACATATACATAGAGGAGAGTATACCAATGGTCGGGCTTTCGATAAATAGATTCAACGACTGACTCTGATCAATAAACGCTCCGCGCGCGGCGGCCATATCTATCATGGATTTTTGCGGCACTTCCCACACGGTGCGGAAAATAGTTTTGATGTCGTCTGGAATCTCATCGAAATTTTGGATGGAGCCTTCGGCCGTCTTGATACGGTTGCGGATGTCTTCATTCCACAGGCCGCGTTTTTTTAGCGCATCCACCAAATAGCGATTCACTTGGATAAATTCGCCAGACAGAGTTTCGCGTTTAAAGAGATTGGAAATTTGCGGCTCAATGGCTTCGTAAGCGCCAACAATGGACGCGATCGTCGCCGTCGGTGCAATCGCGATCATCAAAGAATTGCGTAAGCCAATGGCTTTGATTTTGCGACGCAATTTTTCCCAGCGTTCCATATCCGACGGAGTTACACTCCAGAGGTCGAATTGCAGCACACCCTGGGCCGCTTTGGTTTCTGCGAAGGCGGGATGGGGACCCGCCTTTTCCGCAAGAGCACACGACGTCTTGAGGGCGGTATAGTAAATCTCCTCTTGAATCCTAGTCGAGAGTTGCAGGGCTTCAGCGCTGTCAAACGCGAGATTCAGTTTGAAAAACACATCCTGAAGACCCATCACGCCCAGACCCACGGGCCGCCAGCGCTGATTGGAGTCTTGCGCGGTGCTGATGGGATAGAAATTGATGTCGATCACGCGGTCGAGATACTTAATTGCGATTTCGGTAGTGTGCGCGAGTTTTTCAAAATCGAATTGGCCGCCGCTCACGTGCGCTCCGAGATTGACTGAACCCAGATTGCACACCGCGGTTTCGCCGTTGGAGGTCACTTCGAGAATCTCAGTGCAAAGATTGGATAAGTGAATGACGTTTTTGGCCTGGCCGGTTTGGTTGGACTTTAGGTTGCTCGCGTCTTTGAAAGTCATCCAGCCATTGCCGGTTTGCGCAAGCGACTTCATCATGCGGGCGTAAAGATCGCGCGCCTTCACTTGGCGTATAAAGCGGCCTTCGGTTTCGGCTTTCAGATAGACGTGTTCAAATTCTTCGCCGTAGAGATCGACAAGTTCAGGCAATTCTTTGGGATCAAAGAGTGACCATTGCTCGTCGTTTTGAACTCGGCGCATAAAAATATCAGGAACCCAATTGGCCAAATTTAAATTGTGTGCCCGTTGGGCCTCATCGCCGGTATTTTCACGCAGCTCCAAGAATTCCTCGATGTCGGAGTGCCAGGTTTCCAAATAAATACAAGCCGCACCTTTGCGGCGTCCCCCTTGATTGACCGCGGCCACCGAGGAGTCCAAAGTTTTAAGCCATGGCACTAAGCCATTCGAATAGCCATTGGTGCCGACGATGAGCGAGCCGCGGCTGCGCACGCGCGAAAACGAAACACCGATGCCTCCTGCGAATTTGGACAAGAGCGCGATGTCTTTATATTTGTCGTAAATCGCCGACAGGTCGTCACTTGGACTATCAAGTAAATAGCAGGACGACAACTGCGGGCGCAAGGTGGCGGCATTGAATAGAGTCGGGGAGCTAGGCATATAGTCGAGGCTCGAAATCAATTCGTAGAATTCCTGCGCCTCTTGAAAAGTTTTGGCCAAACCGCAAGCGACACGCAAGAAGAAATATTGCGGAGTCTCGATCACCTGGCGACTTTTGGGATCTTTTAACAAGTAGCGGTCATAGACCGTGCGCAGTCCGAAGTACTCGAACTTTTGGGTGCGGCTGTCCTCGACAATAATATTGAGGGCCTCTTTGTGTTCGCGCACAAAGTTGAATTTATTTTCATCGACGATGCCTCGCTTATATGCCACCGTGATCGAATCATAGAAATTGCGAATATTTTGATTGGTCACTTCTTCGCCGATGAAGCGCGCGAGCAGGCGCGAAGCGAGTTTGGAATATTGCGGCTCCTCGCCAATGAGTAGCGCCGCGGTTTGAATGCAGAGCTGATCGAGCTCCTTGGTGGAGGCGCCATCATAGAGTCCGCTGATCACTTTGGCGGCCACGCGCATGGGATCGACTTCTTTAAGTCCCGTCGAACAAGCCAAGACTACGTTCACAATTTTATTAACGTCCACGGGCTGCAAATTGCCGTCGCGCTTGCGCACACGCATGACGATAGGACCTTCAATGGTCTCGCCGTTGGTGGACGTGCGGCGAACTTCGAAAGTTTCCGCGGCTGTGTCTTCTAATATAAGTGACTCATGCGAGAGCTCTTCGGTTTTTGTTTCTTGGTTCATGCTTCCTTCAATCATATGCTCTCCTCCGTGTGTAAGCTCAGCTGAATCCAGGCGATGTTATGCAGACAGGCCATTCAAAATCCCCCTCGAAAAACCCCAAAAATTTTTTTGAAGTCCCGGTGGCGTAGAAGCGTTATCCATAAGCTTCGTCATCTCACCCGGCGTGTGTCTTTGCCGGCGCCCATTCATGGACTGCGATTTAGCTCCCGAGAAACTTAAAATTAAAAATCTATTTTCATTCGCAGGTAAAAACAGAAAATGAAAATGGATCGTCAACAGCTCAAACGCTAACGCTAACTCAAAGAAGCTGTCAATGCGGATGCAAGACAACCCTTTGATAAAAATTTTTCGCACAAAATTCGCACAGTTAGAAATTGTCGATCCGCGTTTTGAATGATTCCGTTTTAAGCTGTTGAGCACAGTTTTCGTTGACGGAAAAACCATGCTTAAATCATAGGCATGGTGGTCTTCGGAGCGCAATACCAAAAAGGCCCAAGTCAAAGTATTGGCGCGCTCGTCAGGGCTTTCGTCAAAACTTCAACATCTCATTCGCTGCGCCATCAAATCTTTGACAACGCCCGGATCCGCCAAGGTGGAAATGTCGCCTAAGTTATCCAGTTCGTTATCAGCGATTTTGCGCAGAATCCGCCGCATGATTTTTCCACTGCGAGTTTTAGGTAACGCCGGGGCCCATTGAATAAAATCGGGCCGCGCCAATGCTCCAATTTCCTGTCTTACGTACTCCGTCAATTCCTTGCGCAGATCTTCACTGGGGGTGACGCCCGCGTTCAAAGTGACAAAGGCATAAATTCCTTGTCCTTTAATATGGTGGGGAAATCCAACCACGGCCGCTTCCGAAACTGTGCGATGAGCAACCAACGCGCTTTCCACTTCTGCGGTGCCAAGCCGATGTCCCGAGACATTGAGGACGTCGTCCACGCGCCCGGTGAGCCAATAGTAGCCATCGCGGTCGCGCTTACATCCGTCGCCGGTAAAATAAAGACCTTCGTAGGTGGAAAAGTAAGTCGCTTCAAAACGCGCATGATCTTTGTAAACTGTACGCATTTGTCCTGGCCACGAACCCTCCAGACACAAATGTCCCTGCGCTTCGCCTTCGAGCCGTTCGCCTTTCTCATTCACGATCACGGGCCGAATGCCAAAAAATGGTTGGGTGGCAGAGCCCGGTTTTAAAGCCGTAGCGCCCGGAAGCGGTGAAATCAAAATTCCGCCGGTTTCAGTTTGCCACCAAGTGTCCACCACCGGACAGCGCGACTGACCGATTTTGCGGTAATACCACAGCCAGGCCTCAGGATTGATTGGCTCGCCCACCGAACCGAGCAGGCGCAAGCTCGCGCGCGACGAATTTTGTAGCGGGCCTTCACCGAGCGCCATCAGCGAGCGAATCAGAGTCGGCGCGGTGTAGAGTGTGTTGACCTTATATTTATCGACAATCTCCCACATACGCGACGCCGTCGGATAAACCGGCAGCCCTTCATAGATCACGCTGGTCGCGGCATTGGCGAGCGGACCGTAGACAATATAGCTGTGGCCGGTGACCCAGCCAATATCCGCGGCACACCAATAAACATCTTCCGGATGATAATCAAAAACCATCTGGTGGGTGAAAGCGACAAAAGTCAGATAGCCGCCCGTGGTATGCAGCACGGCTTTTGGTTTGTTGGTCGAGCCCGAAGTGTAGAGTAAAAACAGCGGATCTTCGGCGTCCATGATTTCCGGCTCGCACTCGGTCGCGCAGCCTTTGATCAGTTCGTCATACCAATGATCGCGGCCGCTGACGAACGCGACATCCGCGCCGGTGTGCTTGACCATCACCACGGCCTTCACGCGGCCGGCTTTCTTGAGCGCTTCATCGGCGTTGATTTTTAGCGGAATGACTTTTCCACCGCGCAAACCTTGATCGGCGGTGATTAGAAAATCGCTTTCGCAATCGACAATTCGGTCGCTCAGCGAATCTGGACTAAAGCCCCCAAACACCACGCTATGGATCGCGCCGATGCGGGCGCAGGCAAGCAAGGAATAAATAGCCTCGGGGATCATCGGCATATATATGGTCACGCGGTCACCGCGTTTGACGCCGAGTTTTTTCAAACCATTGGCGAGCTGGCACACTTTGTCCTTAAGCTGGCCATAAGTGATGGCGAGCGCTTGGTGGCCCGCAGTTTCAGGTTCCCAATAAAATGCGACGCGATTTCGGTGCTGTGGCAAGTGCCGATCGATACAATTGTATGAAACATTGAGTTGGCCACCACGGAACCATTCAATTTTCACCGGTTTGGTAAAGCTCACATCTTTGGTGCGCGTCCATTTTTTGGTCCAATGCAAACGCCCGGCGATTTCATTCCAAAATCCATCATTATCACTTAGGGACTGCGCGTAAAGTTGCTCGTAAGTGGCGTTATTCATCCACGCCCGCTTGGACCAGTGTTCGGTGACTGGAATCAAGCTGTCCTGTTCTGTGGTCATAATACCCCCGTCCGGTAATTTGGAGGTAACATGGTTGCACCGCTCGCTCAAGCGCGTTTATACTTACTAAGTGGCAATCCTCTTACCGCGCAAATCTTTTCCAGAGATGGCCGATCTCGAATCTTTGATCGAGAGTTTCGGTCCGCGCGCGCGTTCGCGGGTGGTCGCGGAGGTCAGTCATGCGGGCAAGACTTATCCGCTCCACTCGGTGGTTTTGGGCAGCGCGGACCCCGCGGCTCCAGCGCTAGCATTTGTGGGCGGCGCTCATGGGTTAGAAAAAATTGGTTCGGAAGTGGTACTGGCCTATATGCACACTTTGCTCGAACTGATGCGCTGGGATCAGGGTTTTCAAGATCGCCTTAAAGTTTCGCGCATTGTATTTATCCCGCTGCTCAATCCAGTGGGCATCGTGCACCGCACGCGTTCGAATGGCAACGGCATCGATCTGATGCGCAACTCGCCGATGAATGGCGAGGAGCCCGGCGGTCCCATGTTTCGCGGCCACCGCATCTCCTCGCGCCTGCCGTGGTACCGCGGAGTCGAGGGCGCGGAAATGGAAATCGAGATTAAGGCCCTCAACCAAGTGTTGGAAGCGGAATTGCTGAGCAGCAAAATCGCGCTGGCGGTGGATGTGCACTCCGGTTATGGTGCGCGCGATCGGTTCTGGTTTCCCTACGCTCATTCGCGCCGACCGTTTCCCTACCTTGCCGAAGCGTACGCCTTGAAGGGTCTGCTCGATCAAACTTACCCGCATCATTTTTATGCCTACGAACCGATGTCGCGGCAATACACCATCCATGGTTGTCCGTGGGATTTTTCCTTCGCCAACAATCAAGCGCGTGCGGACCATGGATTTTATATTCCGTTCTGTCTTGAGATGGGCTCTTGGGCGTGGCTCAAAAAAAATCCCATGCAGGTGTTTAGCAAGTACGGCGGTTTTCATCCTATGCAGCCCCATCGCCGGAGCCGAATCTTGCGCCGTCATCTCAATCTTTTTGATTTTCTCCACCGAGCGGTGCTGTCGCCAAAGGCATGGTTGTATCAAGATGATGCCGCCCGCGCTGAAAATCAGAAAAAAGCCATGGAGCTCTGGTATGGCGTCTAAATCCACCTGGATCATGTTGCGTGGATTGGCGCGTGAGAAAGGCCATTGGGGACCTTTTCTCGAGCACTTCGCGCGGGCTTTTCCGAGCGAAGAGGTGCTTGCCATCGATTTGCCGGGGGCGGGAGAGTTTCGTGAAATGCAATCACCGGCCACGATCGGTGAAATTTGTAAATTCGTGCGTCAGCAGGCGAGCGCCAGGGTGCCAGCGAAAACGCCGCTGAAGTTATTCGCGGTTTCGCTCGGCGCAATGGTGGCGATGGAGTGGCTGCGCCAGAGTCCGCAAGATCTAGCGGGCTGTGTGCTGGTCAATGCGAGTTCCCGCGAAAGTCCGGTTTATTACCGCATGCGCTGGCAAGTTTGGGTGCGATTTTTGCGCCTGGTGGCTTTGCCCGTGGCGCGCGAGCGCGAACACGCCGTGATTGACCTCATAATGAACAATCCCGAGGCGCGCGACATGGCCCATCCGACGTGGACCAAAATCGCCACTGAACGTCCGATTTCATTCTTGAACGTTGCGGCCCAGCTGCGCGCGGCTGCCCGCTTTAGCAGTCTGACCACGGCGCCGGAGGTTCCGACTCTTTTGCTCACCGGATTGGGTGACCGACTGGTAGACCCCTCGTGTTCTGAAAAGTTGCACAGTCTTTGGGGTTGGCCGATTCGCCGCCATCCTTGGGCCGGGCATGATTTGACTTGGGATGATCCGAGTTGGGTGCTGCGGAATATTCCTGGGTCTGTCTCGGATTCTATAACATAGTCGAATAAGCGCTTGCCTCTTTCTTCGCGCCGTTGATTTAATCTTGTCTTAAGGGGAGGGCGTTTGCAACGGCGGCTATTTTTCTATTTATTGGCCTGGCTATGGCCACTCGTTGGTCAGGCTGCGGGCACCTCGGTTTTGGTGCTGCCGCAATCGAATGGGCCTGCCCATTCAATTTCAGGTTCGCATTCGCTGACTTTGCAAAACAGTCAATACCTCGGTGCCAACAAGCCGGCATTTGCCGAGGGCGCTGCGCGCGAAAATTCCAGTGTGAGCTTGCGTTTAGACGACCGCGCTCAGTGGTCGTCGCACACACGCGCGGAGTTGAAACTCAAAGATGAGTGGAGCGGAAGCGAACACTGGAACTATCTCGACGTGCACCAAGCCAATCTGCAATATTCGGCAGACAGGATTCAAGTTAGTGCGGGCCGCAAATTGGAGAGCTGGAGCACCTGGGACGATGGGTGGCAGCAAGGCGAATTTCAGCCGCGCTATATGGAAAACCGCATGCGTCCCGAAGCGGCAGGGCTCACGGGAATTTTCGTCACCACCACCGCGCTCAAGCCGGTGACGTTGACGGTGGCTGCGCTCCCCCTATTTATTCCTGATTTTGTCGCGCATTTCAGCGTGAATGAGGATCACTTTACATCTAAAAATCCTTGGTTTCACGCGCCGGCGAGCAAATTTTTATTTCGCGGAACGACTGGCGACATTCACTACCGTCTGATACCTCCGCCCGTCGCGGAAATTTTGAACCATCGAGGTGTGGCGACAAAGCTCGAGTGGCAGCGGCGGAATTACCTATTACGTGCGAGCTATGCTTATAAACCGATGCCAGCTATGATTCTGGGGTTTCCCTCCGATCATCGCTATATGCTGAGCCCGACCTCTGATTTTATGGCGATTGATGTGACCCCAAAGGTGATTTACAATCGCATCGTCAGCGTCGACGGTGGGCTCAAGCGTGGGCCTTATTCATTTTCGGCCAGTGTCACGCTTGACAATCCCGTGCAAGATCCGTTTCCCGACGACTGGACCGCGCAACAGGTTCGGCCCGCGCAGATTTATGCCGCGAGCGTAGCGTGCGAAGTGGGAGGTCACACGGTGGTTCGGGCCGGCTTTTTACGAGTGAACGGCGGCGATGCCCCCAACACCGGACGTTTTGCCGGCGACGAGACATTGTTTGAACGACGCTTTCAATTCACCGATGCTTACATGCTTTCGCTCGAGCGGGAATTCTATAAATTGAAGACTGAGGTGCAAGCGCTCTACGACCGTTTGCAAGATGGCGGGACCGTTCGCATCGATGCGGGCGCGGATTTAGCGGCAAACCTGCGGGTGCAAATGCAGCTCGATTTTATTGGCTTGATAAGCACGAAACCACCGGTCGTCGATGGCTTCGTGGAGACCTATCGCGCCAACAATCGCTTTGGACTAGGACTGGCCTATGTTTTCTAAAATTCTTTTTTTTGTGGTGTTTTTCACCGCCTGTGCAAGAACGGACGTTTCGACCAACGCGCCGCTCGAGGTCCAGCTGAGAGGTGCGGGTGGCGATTGCCTCGGCCATCTTTCGGAAACTCTAAACACCTACGCCGACCGTAAGCTGAGCGTGACCCAGATCGACAGTTTTTGGGGCTGTATCAGTCAAGCTTTGACGGACTATGAAAACATCACGGCGGGAGCCGGCCCGCAACCCGACCATTACAGTCCGCAAGCGGTGCGCCGTTTTATCGAAAAATATTTTTTACGCAATCGGCGCCTCAGCGATGCGCTACTCACGGAAGTGATGGAATTAAAGCGCGTTTTGGTGGCGGGCAGCGCGCGGGAACTGAGTCGCAGCGATCTCGACAATATGCTCGTGTTGGTAAATAAACTAAAAATGTATAGTATCGCGTTGCAGCCGCACATCAAGATCTTACTCAAACGCCAACCGCTGGTTACGGAGGTCGAGCTTGAGTCCGCGGGGGCGGCGCTGGAAGAGGTGTTGCGCGATCTCGGTGTGTGGCTCGAGCAGCAAAATCAAGGCTACGATTTTGACCAGCTAAGCGGTTTCCTCCACGCCATCGAAGATTGGAACAAGCCGGTCGGCACCAGTGCCTGGAGCAAGGTCGCGGGGGTGTTTCCCACCACCAAGAGCGTTTTCATCGGCGGCGCGCGCACCGGCATTGCCGCGACCGAGTGGCAGAAGCTGTGCTACGCGCTCGCCCGCGGCTACAGGGTTTATCTCGCGTTCACTTACAATCTCGAGGTCAATGTGGATCGCGCGCTGACTTCGCCCACGGTTGCGAAAAGTCTCCTAAATCTGACGGCGGTGTTCACGCAAAGTGTGGGGAGCCATAAGGGTGGCGAAATTTCAATGGCGGAGTGGCGCGAGTTTTTTGCGGCGGTCGAGCGGTCCCAGTTTTTTCCGCCCGCGATGAACGCGGTAGCCCTCACCGGCTTTTGGCAATGGCTGTTGAAGCGCCCGCTCGGCGATGGAGAACAAGAGCCCACCGGCATGAATGGCGTCCACGTCGCGCGTTTGCACGACAAGCTGCGCGATTGGCAGACTTTGCTCGCCAGTCCCGCAAGTAATGTCCGATTCTCTGAAGTGCTAAACGATTCTCCGCCGATGCTATGGGATGGGGAAGGCCGACTGGAATTTCATCGCCCCCTCCCACTCGACTGGACACCTGAGGCGCGGGCGCATATGGCGTGGGCGTTCGTGCTAACCACTTGGCTTAAGGAAGCTTACGGCGGCAGCAGCGATTCTTTAACCCCCGAGCAAATGGACACGCTCGCCTACGAAGTCTTGCCGATGCTACAACGTTTTGGCTGGCTCCAAAGCACCAAGCCCACGTTTGGTCGCCGGCGTCTGCGAGAAGCCGACTTATTCACGGCCGCCGGTAACGGTGACGGGCGTATTCAGGTGACGGAAGCCACTCGACTTTTAGCGCTGGTGGTCTCATCCTATCGAACTGCAACACTCTGGCTTGGTGAAGCGGAGCGGACCTGCGGCAGTCACGATGCGGATTGCGTGCGCTCGCTGCCGCTGCGAAGCGCGAGTTCGGCCTTTGCGGCACTTCCGGAATTGAAAATGGCGATGGGCACGTGGTCGCCGCGGCGCTTTCTCCAGTATCTGGACCACGCTGAGCAGGCCAGTCTGTCGGAATCTATAAAAGGTGTTTATAAAACCGCGGATCTCCTCGAAATGATCCAGCTATTGCAATACGTGGAAGCCTTTGTGCAACGCTTTGACAATGATATTTCCAACACCATTGAGCGCGGCGAGGCGGATTCCGTATTCAATGTTTTCGGCGCCACGTTGACGACCATGCTGACGCCCGTTGGCGTACCGGGCGATCAGGTTTTTGCATTTTTTATGTTTATGATGAAATACGGTGAGACGCCATTTTCCATGTATGGCGGCCAAGTCGCCTATCTCAACTGGAAATTGCACAGTGATTCCTGGAGCTTCAATGCCAATCGTGAAATCCTCATCAACATTCTTTTTCATCTCGCGCAAATGTGAAATAATTTTGTTCCAACTGAAATCCCTGCAAAGCTTTGGGTCCAAATTGAAACCTCGTCCACTCTTCGCGTAGACTCCGCCTGTCTGGGCTTCGCGGAGGGGCCTTGCCATGCGAAAATCTAGCGGGTGGATATTTTGGGGTCTGTTGGGGGTCCTGGCGGGTGCTTCTGTGCACGCGGCCAAGGGCACAAGTTACCTCAATGTGGATTTAGTGCAGGAGCGCTATTTGGGAGAGGTGCAGAACTCGTCTCAGGTGCCGAACTATACCGTGCTCTCGGGGGACCTGAATCTTGAGGCGCGCTCGGCCGGCTTTTTCTATAAGTTTAATCCGGTCGGCGAGGGTGCGATCGAGGTACCGGATGAATTTTATTTCGGCGTGCCGGAAGCCTATATTCGCGCGCGCAATCTCGCGCCGGGATTTAATATGGGCATCGGCCGTATGAAGCGAACTTGGAGCCGCCTGGATGAGGAATTTAGTCTGGGTGTGTGGCAGCCGCAGTTGCGCTGGGACTATCTTGCGCCCAGACAAGAGGGCCTAATCGGCATCCACTTGGAATGGGCACTCAGCGATAACTTTCAGTTCACGTTTTTTACTTCTCCGCTGTTTTTGCCCGATCAGGGGCCCAATTACAAATTAACTGACGGTCATTTCACTTCCAGCAATCGCTGGTTTGTCCCGCCGCAGACTTCGCTCAATTTGTTACGCGGTTCGGGCTTGAGTAAGGATGTGCCAATTTATTTCCAGCTCGACCGGCCGTCGGAGGAAGCGATCATTATGCACTCAAGCTTTGGGCTGGGTTTAATGTATCATCCGTCCGCAAGCTTTTGGGTGCAGGCGAATTACGCCTATAAGCCACTAAATCAAATTCATTTAGGAGTGGATTGTCCGAATTGTGGCAATTTGAGCGGGGTCACGCCACTTGAGGTGAACCCGGTGATTCATCCAGTGGTGGTCAATCATCATGTTGCCACCCTGGAGACCGGCTTCGACCGCGTCGACGACCGCGGTTACGTTTCGTTGACGGGTGATTTTCCTTCTAACTCCGGTTTTCCCGATAGCTACTACGAATCGCCGCTCGATTCCATGATGATCGCTGGCGCGGCTTATCAGCACTACATCTTTTCGTGGCTGGGCGTACCCTCATGGCTCAAGTATTCCTATATGAAGACCTTTTTGCTACGCAGTAAGGACAAACATGGTTTGGTCGACACCGAACAAGTGCAGTCCTCGCTGGATCGCTATCCGTACCGCGAAGTCGCGGCGGTCGAGTGGAAAATGTTGCTGCGCCAAGAGCATAAGAATCGTCTCGAGCTGAAGACCAGGTACAGTTACTCAGTGTCGGAAAAGGGCGGCTGGCTCAGTTCCGGCGTGGGGTGGTCGGTGGGCGACCTGACCTGGAACTTAGGACTCGATGTTTTAGGTAGTGACGTGAGTGAAAATTCGCCCTCGGCGGGCTTGTTCACCCGCTATCGTTCTAATGATCGCGTCTACGGTGGAATCAACTATGTCTATTAAACTTATACTAGGTACAGGCTTGCTGTTGCTGGCGGCCGGCTGCGGACTGCACTGGAACGAGCCGTCGCCGCAACCGAATACCATCAGCTACAGCGGTAAGGGTTTTAATTGCGTGGGGCAAATTCCCCAGCATCTTGATCTTTATCTTTCCGATGCCCTCAGTGAGACCCAGATTGACGACTTCATGGGATGTTTGGAGAAAGCATTTGTGACCTTTGGGCAGCTGACGCGCGGGAGAGATCAAAATAACTACGCGCCCGATGAAATTCGACGATTTTTAGAGAGTTATTTCTTTAAGGAGCGAAAAATTTCTGACCGCTTTCTAGCCGAATTTATGGTGGTCAAGCAGGTGATCCTCGGCGGCTCGCTCAATCAAGTTTCGCGTCAGGAATTGGTCACTTTTATCGCCATCCTTGAGGACATTCGCAAACAGGCTCAGTTTATGAAGCCACACCTCAAATACCTCAGTTCAAAATTCGCGGGCCAACTGGCCGCGTCCGGTGAAACTGCCAATGACTTTTCCCAGCGTCTGCTCGCGGCCAACGCGGCCTTTCGCAAGACTATCGGGGTATTCACCGATCGCTTGCAGAACAGCAAACACGCCTATGCGTTCGCCAACATGGAAGCCTTTGTCACCGAGTTTCGCGCCTTCGTGGGCTGGGAACAGCATTTCAAAAATGCCCACGCCACTAGGGAGTGGGTGGATTTTTTGCGCCTATTTAAAGAGATCGCGGTGTCACGCGAGCAACCCGAAGTTGTGCGCGAATCGGAGTGGGCGCCGATGCTTCAATCCATGGTCCGCTACTACACAAGTTTTATTGAGTTTGAAGTCGGGGTGAAGAACCGTGTCATTTTTCAAAATGCCGGTTTTCGCAATACCCTGGTCATGGCGAATGAAATATTCGCGTTATTGAAAGACGCTGTCGATCTCCAGCCCAAGCAAACCCTGACGTTTGCGCAACTTCACCGGATCATGGCGTCCCTTAAAGATCTCGGCTGGTTGCCTGAGCGCCTGCGAGTGCATTCGCTCGCCCAATTTGCTCAGGTTTTAACCACGCGTATTTTTGGCGAGCGCGAGGCGGGCGGCCTGTCGCGTTTTGTTTTGGCCAACCTCGAGTCCGAGTTTTACCGCTGGGCTCATGTGCAAATGGATATTGAAGAGCGTTTTCCTCCGCCCCCGAGTCCGCAGCCGGCAGTTCCCGAATTGCGTCCCAATCTTGGGGCTTACGCCAACAAGAGCGTTGCACGGCGCACATCCGCGCGCGAAATCAGCGGCTCGGATTGGGATGAGTTTATGCGCGTCCGTACTCTGATGCGGCCATTGTATCTGGACACGCCCCGAGTTCATCTGATGACCGAGCGGTTTTTGCGCGAGAGCAACGTCCGGTTTGGTTTTTACAACTATTCGATGATGAACGTGATGCGGTCCGTAATCACACTTTTATTTCGCGGTTATGCCCACGACCGCGGCGGCAATAGTCTGTGGGATGGAAAAATAAATATCGCGGAGTTGCAGAAATTCTACCAGGATATACGCGAGATCGGAATTGACCTTGGTTACATCGACCAGCGCAATCTGAACGCGGGGAGCCGCGCCTTTATCGAAGGGAAGTTGTTTACTTATTCCGCGCGCGGGCTGATTAGCGGTGATGAACAAATGAGTTTTGTGGAGATGGTGGAGTATCTCGCGTTTCTTTATTCAGGCAGCGAAATTGGCGACGATATTTATCACGAGTTGAGCGCTCACTGTAAGACGGGTCCAGTGGATTTAAAGGGTAATGTGATGGTGAGCCGGTCGTGTGCGGAGTTGCAAATGCCTGACCTCATTGAGCACTATACGGTGAATATGCCTGAGCTGAATAGGTTTTTGCACGGTGCGAGTCCGGAGGTGCGCAGCGGCTATGCTCGCGCTGTGCTCGGTGCGGCTTTCACTGCGGCGTCCACGCCGGAATGGGTGGAGCGCAGTGAAATCACCACCGTCACCGTGATGATTCACTATGCTGAGGCGATCATGACCAGATTCGACACCGACAACGATGGCGTTTTGACCAATGATGAAATCAATGCGGCCGTGCCGATCTTCTCCGGATTTATTAAGAAAATCGCCAAGGAAAAGCAAAACCGCTCCTTGGAGGACTCTGAGGCGCGCGCCGCTTTCTTATTCATCTTGGACGAAAAGCGCATGCCTTCTTCCAACTGGGATTACTTCAAGGTTTACTGGAATTCAAAGCGCGAGCCGACTTTAGCGCTCAATCGCTATGACCTCTCACAGGTTTTTAAGGCGATCATCGCCAAGCTATCGGAAGTTGGTACAGGGTCGACAGCTCCCGTGGTTCCGGCGGTCGAACCGGATTTGCCGGATTGCTTTTCTGGTGCCGAGATCCCTTCGGTCATCGGGTGTCGCTAGTACTCAGCATCCTGTCCTTTAAATCTAATCCTTGTTGCCCATGCATTTTGATCTTACAGTTTAACCATGGGGGGAGCAGATGCTACATTTTACCGTCGAAGTAATGCTCAAGGCCGGCTTGCCCGTGGGCGTGGCCGCAGTGTTAATGGTAGTGGCTGGCGGCCTTAAGGAAGCGTGGCGCGCGCGCCTTCAGGCGCTAATCGTGGCACTTGGTTTTTGTGCCGGCACATTCTTTCTCGACTCGCAATGGATCGAGGCTATGAGTTGGAGCGCCGTCCTCTTGGGGGTTTTCGTGTGCGTGCATCCCGCCGGGGTGGGCGCCCGTTACGGAGTGCGTGCGTTGTTTGTGCTCGCGGTGGGGGTATTGATTCTATGGCCTATCCATGGCTCCTTAAGCGGCAACGTGGATCTGCGCAATCTCTTGGCGTTTTTCTTTTTGGGATTGGGCACCTGGTCTATCGCCGAGCGTGCCGAGCACAGCGTGCATGCGCTGACTTTGATTTTGTTACCTTTGTTGTCGGCGCTGGGTCTGGTCTATTTTTTACTGCGTCGTGGGGGCGGGGGCGCGCTGACTTACAATGTTGGCGTATACTGCGCCCTCTTTGAAACGCTGTTATTGGTGTGTGCGTTCGCGCCTAAACGGATTTCGCGCACGGCCTTGGTGCCGTTTGTTTCAGTATTTATCGTGAGCTTTATGGTGTTTGCGCATTTTTATTTACACGTGAATCCGTGGGCGATGATCTATCTCGCGGCACCTTATTTGGTGCTGTGGTTTAATGCTTGGATCCCGGGGGTGCCAGAGCAGCCTATGGGTGAGGCATTGGTTCTTGGTGCGGTGGCGGCGCTGCCGCTCGGGTACTTTTTGTGGGGCATCTAACTCGAGCCTTCGCGGCTCGAGTTAGTGGGTTTTGCGTTAGGGGCGCAATGGCATACAAGTCACTGTGATTGAGCCATCGCCATCGGAGGCTCTGTGCTGTTTGAATGTGGACTGGTTTGAAGTGATTTAGAGACTCAGCTTCGCCACCAAATCATGGCCAATCCACCACACCGGATGGCGCGGCGCCATGCCCTCACGAATCATTGCCTTACCACAAGCCTTGAAAACGATTTCGCTCAAACCGGCGGTGAGCAAATGTTTGTCACTCTGGTGCATTTCGACGATTTTGTCGGAAGTGGTGCGCATCAGCTCCATTTGCTCCGGACCATTGTGTTGCGGCCATGCGCTGTAGTTGCTCCAGCGCTTGGCAATAATATCGGAGCTAAAATACGAATCTGTCAGTGCGGAGATTTCAGCGACGGTGTGACCGGACTTCAGCAAAGCCTGGCATTCGTCGAGCAAGCGGCGCGTGAAAGCATGTCCCGGAGCTTCTTTGCGAAAAGCGGCGAGCAGAGGATAGAGCGCGACTTCAACGCCCAGAAAAATAGAACTCGAATTGGTGAGAATCTCCGGCGCATTGTAAACACTCGCGCGCACTCCGGCTTTCGCGGCACGCGTGGCAATCTGTTCAAGCTCCAGCTTAGCAAATCCCTGTAAGTAAGGCGCGTAACTTTGCCACTGATAGTTAGCGCCGATCAAAATCTCAGTGCCATGATAGCCAAATGCCACATAGGAAACATCCTGGACCTCCCGCCGCAACGGTTCGCTGAGCTCAATGAGATCGCTGAAACTATTGGTGGTAACATCCATGAAACTCAACTCAGAAAGTCTGCCAAGGGGGCTGTTCCAAAACTCAAGGCTCGAAGCGAAGCGATCGCCATGCCCCTTAAAAACTCGGTTCATCACCGGCAAAATAATTTTCGCGCGCGGCACTCCGCCGGCCATCGTGTGCGCAATCAAAACCTTGGCGCCGCTGGGAATTTCGCCACTCAACTCAGTTAAATACTGGGCGAGCCGCGTGCGGAAGCTGGCCCGGCCCTTTTGGCGAGACTGGGCCACTTGGGCAAAGTCCAGCTCCGCTTGGCTCGCCTCGCTTAATTTTAGACCTTTCACTTGTTCGCACGGAGTCAGCCCGCGCTCGGATTTTTCCAAATCAAAGCCGCATTCGAGCGGGATATTGATTAGCGGCTGCTCTTTTTGTTCGAGCTCTTCCTTCGTCAACGCGCGCAGTCGATTGTCTTCTTCGCGTCGACCCACGGTGCTGAAAATGACCTTCATGCCTATTTTTTTGGCTTCGTCGATTAGCCCGTTGACGTAACCGCGCGCAAAGACTTCGCCAAAAACGACCAGGACATCCTTGTGGCTATAAGAGTCAGCGGGGATTTGCCGCAGCGGTTGAAATTCTTGCACGAGCTTCTCCTTTTCGAGACTTTTCAATAATTACAAAGTGAATTACCCTAATTCCATGCGCGTTGTCTCTCTTGTTCCCTCTTGGACAGAAACTTTAATTCATGCCGGCGTGAACGTCGTGGGGCGTTCTCGTTTCTGCATACATCCACGACCCACAGTCAAGGCGATCCCGGCGGTGGGGGGCACAAAGCATTGGAACTGGAAGGCGATCCAGGCGCTTAAACCCGATCTTCTCATTTTAGACAAAGAGGAAAATCCAAAGTTCATGGCTGAGCAACAGGAAATTCCCGTGCTCGCCACCCATGTGACTTCGGTGCGCTCCATGCCCGGCGCACTGGCGCAAATGGCGCTAAGGCTGGGCAGTGTGCCGCTCGGAGTTCTGGCCCAGCGTTGGAATAATCTGAGCGGGTGGCAGGGCCTTCCGCGCTGGCAATTGGGTAAAGAAATTCCGGGATTCTTGGATTGGGGTCGGGAGCCCAAGGATGCGGTCAACAGTATTATCTATGTGATCTGGCGCAATCCATGGATGACGGTGTCGCAAGAAACTTTTATCAGTTCGGTGCTAAACTTATGTGGCTTAGGTCCTTATTTACGGGATTTTGATACTAAATATCCTGAGTTTAATTTGAGTGCTTATTCGGCACAGGAGACGATGTTGCTGTTTTCGTCGGAACCCTATCCATTCTTGCGTAAACGCGCGGTCCTGAATCCGGTGGAGCATCCCTATGCTTTTGTCGATGGGCAGTGCTTCAGTTGGTTTGGAGTGCGGGCGCTGGAGTTTCTTGAGGGGCTGCGGGATGGTAAGGAAGCGCGGAAGAGTCTGTACGGGGGCCTTAAGCCTTAGGAGGGCCCGCTTTGGGTCCTTCTCAAAAATGTGCCGAAACGCTCGAACTTTTACCTTTCTCCACAAATTCTCGAAAAATTTTCAGTGTTTGTTTACGGATCAGGCAGTATTTGAAATCAAACTAGATATCGGTTGGCCGCGCGCGGGATTTTGCGTATAGAAAACCTATCAAATAATTGTATAAACACGCTTATTTTGGCGTAAGAGTTCCGCTTTTTCGCGGGGCTTTTTGCTGACTACGCGATGCGCTTGGGCAGAACGGGGTCGTGGTGGGGAGTAAAGCCTTTACGATACTGATCATGGCGGTGGTTTTTGCGAATGTGGGGTGGGCGCAAACGCTGTCGACCAATGTGGCCGACGTGCATGAAGGCGACCAGCGCCGGCGCCTCACGGGCGAGTGGAATTTCGAAGTCGGGGGCGGCAGTTTCGGCGAAGGCAAAGATGAGGGTGCGCTCTCTTACTTTACTTTACGCGGCAAATTTAACTATTCTTTCACTAAGTGGATGCGGGCCAAAGTCGCGCCGGGCCTCGATATTTATGCCACGCGTGTGCAGCAGCGTTACGATGACGATGATGTTGTC
>JANXMF010000103.1 GCA_025354795.1 Pseudobdellovibrionaceae bacterium | reverse complement strand
GTTAGGCAAGTCGATCACCGCCTTCCAAACGGCCGAGAAGGCACAGCGACTGCTCTACACTTACGGGATTTTCCGCTTGACGCCGGCTACTCTGACCGATTTCCGCGCGATCCAGGAAGATCTGGCGGAGGTGCGGGAGCGCGGCTACGCCTGGGACCGTGAAGAGACAGTGCCCGGTGGCCGGTGCGTGGGCGCGCCGATTCGCCGCCCGGCCGGCTGAAGCGGTCAGTGGAAGAAATGCCGTCATTGCCATTAAAGCGATCAAACGTTTCATCGATAACTCGCTTCAGGAAAGTAAAAGCTTATGCCTAAACCTAAGTACAAATCACTTTGTGAAATTTTAACTTTCTTGGCGGTGTCGT
Source organism: Pseudobdellovibrionaceae bacterium (assembly GCA_025354795.1). Classification (GTDB taxonomy): domain Bacteria; phylum Bdellovibrionota; class Bdellovibrionia; order Bdellovibrionales; family UBA1609; genus JALHOQ01. Next base: position 20,835 of record JANXMF010000103.1, on the reverse strand, counting down.
CCGTGGCGTTGGCGTTGTAGTAATTCCAGGCAAAATCCCAGCGCACAGCCATCGCCTTGCTCAAGGCAAAGACCTGGCTCGTGCCGAAATGCAAAGTTCCGACACTTTGATTATCCGTGGTCTGAGTCATGCCGCCACCTAAACTGAAGTTCAAATCAAACGGCACAATGCTTTTATTAAGCCAGGTGATCTTGCCGTAAATGGGATTCCATTTGAGCGCGGCCCCAAAGAAACTGGTCGCCGTGACCAAATTGGTGGTCGCAATCTGACGTTTGGAGCGCAGATTGTCGGTCACTTCACGGGAACCTGAGGCGGAGAAATTACCGATCCCCTCAAGCGCCCATTGCTCTCTCAAGTAATAGGCGATACTTCCGCCCGCGCCATAGCTGGTGAAGAATGGATTATTAAGATTGGTAAAGGCGCCCAATGAAAACTCAAAACGATGAGTCTTGGGCAAAAACCGGCGTTGAATGACGGCCACGTCGGAAAATGGCGCGAGTTTAGCTAAATCCGAAAGCGATTGCACATCTGGAGAAGATTTATGTTCCTTCACCGGTTTCGATTCAGTTTTCGGAGTCTCGCTGGTTTTCTGATCGTCTTTGTCGTAGAGGTCTTCCAACTCATCGGAGCCGGAACCTCGAACCACGCTGCCACGTGAGGTCTCCCGCTCCATTGGTGGCGTGTCTTGGCCGGGCAAGCCCTGCGCCCCGACTCTAAATGACGATATCAAAAGGACCGTAATTAGTGCGATCTCAAGATGATAAAACAAGCGTGCGTTCCCCAAGTTGATGATTCCCTAACTAGAGAATACAAAAACCCCCATTGAAATTGAATATTTATAAACGCAAACTAGACCTATGACTAAAGTCGGGCGTGGAATTCTTAGAGAATAAATACTAGACCTGCACCCAATTGAGCGTTGTAAAATATGCGTTTGCCAAACGCCGAAGCCGAGGGATGGTCGGCCGGTTCAAGGCTCTGGGTGGTGGCATCTGGACCTTGATAGATCAGCCAGCAAAGGTCCCAGCGCAAACCTAGACGTTGAGTAAAAAAGAAATTTTGCCCAAGTCCTAAATTTAACGCGACCGAGCTCACGGTATTCATGCTGATGTAACCTAGCCCCGCTAGACCAAAAGTGTTGAGGTTCATCACTAGATGTTTGGTCAGGGAAATCTTGCCGTAATAGGCGATGTACTCTAAATTTCCAATTACCGCCCACACCGGATGGGGCGCCTTCGAGGCATCAAACGGCCGATGTTGAATACTGTTGTCTCTGAGCTGCTTGCCATAGCTGGAAAGCCCACCCATCCATGAAACACCTTTAACATTCACGGCGAAAGTTTCGCTGAAATTGTAAGTGCCCTGGCCGTTAAACATAGTGGTGTTATAGAAAGGTTCGTTTAACTCCAGCGCGCCGCCCGCCCCGATTTCAAAGCGCTCAGTGCTGAGCACATTTCGGTTTAAGACCGCGCGCCGCTTACTAAAGATGGGAAGCGTGGATTCGCGCGCCAACTCTTCTTCGGGCACTTCGATTTCTTCGGCAAAAGCGTGAAAGCCGATCAAGAGAGCGAGGACTATATAAATTGATTTTATCATGATGATATTTTTCTCCGCTAACTCCTCAAATATTAGGAGCATTCCGCGGGTTTGTATATTCAGGGGATTTGGTTCAGGTCTTTAGTCGGCTCGGTTATTATGTTTCCTCGAGTGAAATCAGGATCAGAAAGCCAGACTTGGTCGAGTGCTCACCTGGACTCTTTGGCCCCCCAGTCCGCCCCAATATTCAGCCAGTCCTGTACGGGCGCTGGTATAAAACCAAACTTATCCCAGTCAGCTAAACGGGCATTTTCCTGCGGAAGAATAGGGAGAAAATGGAAATTCCACATAACCACTCGATCGAGGGCCCGCGCTGCGGTCACGACCTCATGCCTGTCACGCGCCTTAACAATACGCTCAATCAGTGCGTCGACCGCGGGATCAGAAACACCTGAAAGTTTACCGGGTGGGAACGGTTTATGGGGGTCGGGTGATGATTGCGTCTAGCATTTCTGGGTCGAGGGGGGGGGGATTCGCGTTGGTTTTCGGCTTGGTCGCGGATTTTGCGTGGAAATTCCATGGGAATTTCTTTGAGGCTTTGGCCCACCTTTTTCGAGCTCCACCGATGGCGGGCCCCTCCGTAAAGACATTGTAAATTCGCATAACTCTGCTCTAACGAACGCCGCTCTTCAACAAATCCTGAAAATGAATCAAGCCCACCGGCCGTTGCGGATTATCGCTGGTGCGGTCAATGGCAAACAAGCGATCGATCTTAAACTGCTCCATTAAAAATGCGGCCTTTTCAGCCAACTCTTGGCAATTGATCGTTTTGGGATTTTTAGACATCACGTCTTGAGCTTTTTCATGCAGCGGATTCGAGCTCCTTTCCAAACGTCGGCGAATGTCTCCGTCAGTAATAATGCCGACCAAACTTTGCTTTTCGTCAATTACGCCCGCCACCCCCCGCACATCTTTCGACGTCATCAACGAAATCACGCGGGTCATACTTTCTTGCAATCCCACCAATGGCAGCGCCTCGCCCGAATGCATAACATCTTGCACGCGCAAAGTAAGCTTGCGGCCGAGACTGCCACCCGGATGGAATTCTGCAAAGTCCTCCTTACGAAAGCCACGCCGCTTTAAAACCGCCATGGCCAACGCGTCCGCCAACGCCAAACTCGCGGTCGAGCTGGAAGTCGGGGCGAGACCCAATGGACAAGCTTCTTCTTTGACCGCAATATCGAGCACTACCGTCGCATGCTTCGCCAATGCGGATTCATTACGCGCGGTAAAACCAATCAACGCCACATCTTTGCGCGCGATAAATTTCATCAACGGAGCGAGTTCAGGAGACTCACCGCCATAGCTAAACGCAATAACTAGATCGCCCTTACTGATCACGCCCATATCACCATGGGAACTTTCGGCCGGATGCAGATACAGTGCCGGAGTTCCCGTCGAACTCAGAGTACTCGCCATCTTGCGTGCGACCTGCCCCGACTTGCCAATTCCGGTGACGATAACTTTGCCGACGCAGTCAAACACGAGTTGCACGGCCTTTTCAAAGTTGCCATTCAGCCGTTCGGCGACTTCCAAAATACTCTGTGCTTCGATTCGCAAAACCCGGCGGCCTTCTTCCAAATCATGGGACATAAAATCACACCACCGTACTTTGCCCGCGCGCCATCTTGCGCGGCGCGCGGGCGCGGGAAGAGTAGGTTTTGTCAGTGGTTTTCCTTTTGTTAGTCCACGAGGCCGAAACAAAATGCTTAAACAGCGGATGCGGAGCCAGCGGCTTGGATTTAAATTCGGGATGGAATTGCACGCCCACAAACCACGGGTGCTCGGTGATTTCGATGATCTCAACCAAATCTCGTTCATCGCAGATGCCCGACATGGTCAAACCCTTTTTTTCAAATAACGCCCGGAATTTATTGTTGAACTCATAGCGATGGCGATGGCGCTCATGGATCAACGGCAACCCATAAGCTTCAAAAGTCTTAGTACCCTTCACCACCCGACAGGGATAAGCACCCAGGCGCATGGTGCCGCCCATGTCGCGAATGTTTTTTTGTTCTTCCATCATATCGATCACTAAATTGCGCGACGCCTTCGACGACGCCACAAACTCACGGCTGGTGGCATCCTTGATCCCACATACATTGCGTGCAAACTCAATCACCGCCATTTGCATACCAAAGCAAATCCCGAAAAACGGCACGCGGTTCTCACGCGCAAAACGAATCGCCGCGACTTTTCCCTCGGCGCCGCGCTCACCAAAAGCACCCGGAACCAGCACCCCATCCACATCTTTAAGCGCTTCCGCCACGTTGCGATCGGTAAGAGTCTCCGAATCTATATAAACTACGTTGACCTTGGCATTGCTCGCGATCCCACCGTGAATAATAGCTTCGTGCAATGATTTGTAACTTTCGCGCAGCTCCACGTACTTGCCCACAATACCAATGGCGATTTCATGTTCTGGAGTTTTCAGCGTCTGAATCATCTGACGCCAGCCTTCCATATCGGGCCGCTCGGCTTCGAGTCCCAGCCGCGCCACCACTTTGGCATCGAAACCTTCGTTGAGCAGCACGAGCGGAACTTCATAAATCGATTTTGAATCCGGTGCCGCGATAACATTCCCCGGGCGCACGCTACAAAATAAACCAATTTTGCTTTTGAGTTCGGCTCCGATCTCGCGTTCACTGCGGCAAATTAAAAAATCAGGTTGGATCCCCACTTGCATGAGTTCCTTGACCGAATGCTGTGTCGGTTTGCTCTTCAGCTCACCGGCCGCGGCGATATAAGGAACATAGGTGACATGCACGAAAATTGAATTCTCGACTCCAACATCCACACGCATTTGGCGAATGGCTTCAATAAATGGCAAACCTTCGATATCGCCGATCGTACCGCCAATCTCTACGATCACCACTTCAGAGCCTTGGGCCGCCGCATGAATGCGCGCTTTGATTTCATCGGTGATATGCGGAATCACCTGCACGGTGCCGCCTAGATAGTCGCCGCGCCGCTCTTTGCTAATCACGGTTTCATAAATTTGTCCCGCTGTAACCGAGTTCGCACGCCTGACATTAACATGAGTGAAGCGCTCATAATGGCCAAGGTCCAAATCGGTCTCGGCGCCATCATCGGTCACATAAACTTCGCCGTGCTGGAGCGGCGACATGGTGCCTGGGTCGACATTAATGTAGGGATCGCATTTCATCAGCGCGACTTTAAGACCACGTGCTTCGAGAAGAGTCCCAAGACTTGCGGCCGTCAAACCCTTGCCAATGCTTGAGACCACACCCCCCGTAACAAAAATATATTTTTGCACCAGCACTTGATCGGTGGAGCGAATTGCCGATTTCTTTTTAATCTTCATTTTCCTGCCCTTTGCTGGCGCAACAACGCCTCAACCCTGGCCACATCCTCGGGAGTGTCTACTCCCCAGGAGTCATGCTTTACTTCTACCACTTTAATTCGCGCACCCAAATAGAGCGCGCGCAATTGTTCCAAGCTTTCCGCCAATTCTAATCGAGTCGGCGCTTGGGCGCAAAATTCCTGTAAAAAAGTTTTGCGAAAAGCGTAGAGTCCAACGTGTTTCAAACAGGCGAAATCCTGGCTATTTGCGTTATCACGCGAGTGGGGAATCGGTAGGCGGCTAAAATAGAGCGCCTCAGATTTCCGGTTCAAAACGATTTTGGCGGTGTTCAAACTCTGGAGTTCTTCGCCATTGAGTTTTCGCCCGAGCGTGGCCATCGGGAGCGTAGGATCCTCGAGCATCGGCACCACCAACTGATCCAAAATTTCGCCGGTTAGGAGGGGCTCGTCGCCTTGAATATTCACAATAATCTCGGCCGTACTTTTCCGAGCGGCGGCATAAACCCGGTCACTGCCGGAGGGCAAATTTGAGTCCGTCATGACCGCCACGGCTCCACAGCGCTCAGCTAGGGCGAAAATCTCAGCATGATCGGTCGCCACCCAAATCTCGCTGAGACGGCGACTGGTTTGCGCGCCCTCGATGACCCACTGGAGCAATGGACGCCCCAGGATGGGCTTTAGCGGCTTACCCGGTAAACGAGTGGAACCAAAACGTGCGGGAATTACACCGATCGCTTGCATTCACTCCACTCCTTAAACAGCAAATTCTTAACCTCATCAAAGCCGGTTTTTTTAGCGGACGACAACGCAAACAAGTAACCGTCGCCGATATGAGGACGCATTTTCTTTTGCTGTTGCAAAATCTGCCCCCGTGAGAGTTTGTCGGCCTTATTGAGCACCAGTGCCCAGGGAATCTTGTAGGCCTTGAACCAATCTTTGAGCATTTCCTCTTCGTCCTGCCAGTCACGGCGAATATCCATTATGACTATCACGCCCTGCAGAGACTCACGACCGGTGAGATAGTGCTCAAGCATTTTCCGCCAACTCAAAACCTCCTGGCGATCGCCTGTAGCGAAACCGTAACCAGGGCAATCCACCATGTAAACTTTGTCATTCAGGTCGAAAAAGTTAAGCAGACGGGTTTTTCCCGGTGTTTGACTGACTTTGGCGATCTTTTGACCGACCAATGCATTTATAAACGACGACTTCCCAGCGTTGCTGCGGCCGACTACCGCGACCTCGGGCTTGTAGGGAAATGGAAAATCATCCGGTCCCTTGCTACTCGTCAAAAATTTAACCTTCATTGGGCGGACTATAGCTCGACGCGGCCGTTGCGGTCCACTGGATCCGTCTTGAAATTCGCCGTCCGTCCGAGATACCGGACCCAGGCGCTCACTCAGCTGCAAATTAGCCCCTGGTCGCCACGGCATGAAAGTTGATCTTAGGGTTTGTAACACCAATCACAGGAGAACTCATGAGCACCCGAACCCTCGCATCGCTTAAGTCCTCGGAAAGCGGATTCCTCAGCTGGAAGGACGCCACCCGCAATCAACAAATGGAGGTAGGCGAGTTTCTAACCCTCGGCCGTGACCCCAGCAATCATATCGTACTCGAAGACGAATTCGCCTCCGCCCGCCACACTCGCATCGAGCGCAAGCTCACGGGTTTTTTGCTGCGCGATCTGCGCAGCCGCAACGGCACGTTTATCAACGGAGCGCGCATTTTGGAGGCCGTGTTAAACGATGGCGACCGCGTGCGCATTGGCAGTACGGAACTGATGTTTACCTCCGAACCGTATACCGAATTGCACTCCGCCACTCTGACCAGCAAGAATCCCTTATGGTGTGCGCAGCTGGATAAGCTACCGAATATCGCCGCGGCAAACTTTGCGGTACTACTGAGCGGACCCTCGGGCACTGGTAAGGATGTGCTCGCGCAAAATATTCACCGGCTATCACCGCGCAATGGCCGCCCGTTTGTGAGTGTGAACTGCAGTGCCCTCAGCGAATCGTTGGTGGAGAGCGAACTCTTCGGTCACGTCCGCGGCAGTTTTACCGGCGCGACCAGCGACCGCAAGGGTGCATTTGAGGCGGCGCGTGGAGGCACCTTATTTTTAGACGAGATCGGCGACCTGCCTCTTTCGTTGCAGCCCAAACTCTTGCGCGCGCTCGAGAACAATCAAATTCGCCCAGTCGGGAGTGACAAATCGGTCGAGACCGATGTGCGGATTATTTCCGCCACCCATCACGATTTAAAGCGTCTGGTGTTTGAAGAAAAATTTCGCGCCGATCTGTATTTCCGTCTACATGTGGTGCAGATTCATACGCCGAGCCTTAAGGACCGGCTCGAGGATTTTGATGATTTGTTTTACCACTTCGCCAAACAGATGCGCGTGCGCTTTTCCTTCGCTGCGATTGAAAAGTTGAAAACCCACCCCTGGCCCGGCAATATTCGCGAACTCAAAAATGTAGTCGCGCGCGCCAAAGCCTTTTGGGCCCACGATGAAGTCGATGATATCAAGGTGACTCAACTACTCGATGTGATGCCGAGCCGTGACGGCACACCGGTAGAAGGTTTTCGCCCAAGTCGATCTGTAATCAAGGAAATCGAGTATGAAATGATCAGAACGCGGCTGATCGCCAACAATGGGAACCAGCGCAAGACGGCCATGGATCTAGGCATGGCCAAGAGCACCCTAAATGACCGAATCAAGGGTTACGGCATCGATGTGGAGAAACTGGTGGAGACGGTGTTTACTTAAGGCTTCAATAGAAACGTTTTAAAGTTTACGTCCTTCACCCAGCCCTGAGTCAGCTGACTGTTCAGCTCCTTTTTGATCTTCGATTTCAAGCGAGCCTTGCCCAACTCGCTTTCAAGATCATTAAAACTCTCGCCTTCAAACGCGCGTTGAAGCAGATCGAAGAATTCGATCTGCCGGTCACGAACTTCGATGGCCGTATCCTTGGAATCCAGTACCACGATAATTTCAAAAGCGCCCATGGGGTTGGCGTTTCCACTCGTGCGACGCAAATTAGTTTTCATTTTTTGAAAAAGAAATTCGTAACGTTCTTGCGGAAAGGCACTATAGAAACTTTCGCCGGCGGTCTTAGGATTGTAGGTAGTGACGGAGTCCGCATGCGGGGCTAAATTTTGCAAAATGGGCTCATTGATCTGCGGCAACCATATGCCCTTAAAATTAGCCAGCAGCACCCATAGGCTTCCGAGTGAAAAGGCGATCAATAGTAAAACCGTAATCCGTTGCCAACGCGTGGCGCCGCGGAAAGCCATAACCGGAATCACAGACCTACGGGCCAGGGTTTTGCTCATGGCGATGGAGTAAAACAAAAATTCCTTGGGGCGAGTTTTTAGGAAGATCAAGGCGTCTTGGCCAAACCGCACCAACCGAGCGATAAGGCGCGCCCGCAGCCGCTGCCAACCCTGGGTAATCCGAGATTTCAGCTTGGAACGCCAGTTTTTTTGAGGAGCATCGACTTTCTCACCATCGCCCAGACTTTCGTCACTGGTGCTGGCATCGATGGTAGCCGTGGTGTCGGACTCGACAGCCTGCACTTCGGCCATGGATTTGGCGAACTCAGGATCCTCACTCGCCAGCAGGTTATCGATATCCTCGAGGGAAATTACATCGGAATTGGGTTCATTGGTCGGCGGTTGGGCGGCACTCATGTCTGTTCATTATGGACTTAATAAATCTCAAATTGGTACCGAAAAGCAGAGGTCATGCAGGAGGCATTGGTATGCGCTATTTAATTGTTATTGGTTTACTGGGACTTTCGGCCTGTTCGCTTCTCAGCCGCGATCCACGCAGCGGTTATGCCAATGAGGAAGATGCCGGCGGTCCCGCTCCCGATATTTATCAGCAAAAGCGTCTACAGGTAGAGAGCGAGGCCAAAGAGGAGCTGGGTCTCGGCTCGCGTCCGCTCTCGGATGACGAACGGTCCGGGGTGGAAGCTCGCCTTCATTTGAAACGGCTGGAAGCGAATCTAAATACCAAGCGAGAAAAGAAACAATATTACAATGTGCGCTCGGGCCTACGCTCGGACCGAGAACGCATTTATTTTTTATCGCTGCCTACCTTTGAAGCACGCGAGCGCTGGGCGCAGTCGCGCGGACTCGGTAACCAGGATGAGGTTTACTCAGACGAAGTCGCAAAAATCATCGACAGCAATGACATTTCACTCGGCATGTCCCAAAAAGCCGTGTCACAAAGCTGGGGCGACCCAGACGCGGTGGAGACTGCGGGAAATCCCATCTTTGGCTATGAACGTTGGAAGTACAATCGCTACATTTCGGGCAACGAAGGCTATCACAAAGAGCTCCGCGTAGTGTACTTCGAGGGCGGACGAGTCGTAGGTTGGGAACGCCCTTAATCCCTATTGATAGTCGATGCGCAACAAACCACTAGGCCATTTAGTGGGCATCATCCCAGTTACGACCAAAGCCGACGTTCACTTTCAGCGGCACCTTGAGTGGGAATATCGATTCCATTATCTTTTTGATATCTATAGCCATGTCTTTGGCGTCTTCTTCGGGGCACTCAAACAATAGCTCATCGTGGACCTGCAGCAGTAGCGGAATGGGCAAGTTTTGATGCACTTCGATCATCGCCAGTTTCACCAGGTCGCTGGCGGTGCCTTGAATGGGTGCATTGATTGCGGCCCGCTCGCCCGCCCGGCGGAGCATGGGATTTTTGGACTTAAGTTCATCGATATAGCGGCGGCGGCCAAAAAGCGTCGAGACAAAACCGGTTTCGATACCCTCGCGCACGGTGGTTTCCATATAGCGCTTCACGCCGGCGTACCGCTCAAAGTAGCGCTTAATAATAGCCGTGGCCTCAGCCCTTTCGATGCCCAAGCCTTCGGCCAAACCAAAGGCACCTTGGCCATAGGCTATGCCAAAGTTGACAGCCTTGGCGACGCGACGATTTTCGCTGGTGACTTGGTCAAGTGGCACACCGAAAACTTCGCTGGCGGTGGCCGAGTGAATATCGAGATCTTGCAAGAAGGCGTGGGTGAGGCCCTCGTCTTCGGTGATATGGGCAAGAATGCGCAACTCGATCTGGGAATAATCTGCCGAAATCAAAATATTTCCAGGATCGGCAACGAAAGCCTTGCGCACCAAACGTCCGCGCTCGGTGCGAATCGGAATATTTTGCAGATTGGGATTGGTGCTCGAGAGCCGGCCGGTCGAGGTCGCCGCTTGATTGAGACTGGTGTGTAAGCGCCCGCTTTGCTGGTTAGCGAGCGCTGGGAGCGCGTCCACGTAGGTGTTTTTGAGTTTAGTGAGCTCGCGATATTGCAAAATTAATTTAGCAATGGCGTGTCGGGGAGCCAAGGCTTCAAGGACGTCGCTGTCCGTGGAAAACCCGGTTTTGGTTTTCTTACCGGTCGGAAGCGCGAGCTTGGTGAAAAGAATCACCGCCAATTGCTTGGGGCTGCCGATATTAAAGGCTTCTCCAGCGGCTTGGTGAATGTCTTGTTCCAAACGACGAATATCGACAGTGAGCGCTTGGCTTTGGGCCTTCAATTCATTCTGATCAACCAACACCCCGTGTAGCTCGAGTTCCGTAAGCACCGGGACCAGCGGCAAGTCAAAACGTTCAAAAACGCTCATGCCTTCGAACAGAATCATTTTTTCACGCAGCAGAACTTCGAGTTCTTGATGCGCAATCACCTGTTCCACCGGCGAACAAAAATCGGGCAATTTCTTGCTGCAGTACTGTTCATACACCACCTCGAAGCCGGGAATGAGATTCGCGCGGGTGATATATGCGGCGAGGAGACCGTCCCAAATCACCACCGCACCAGTGAGATTAAGAGCCTTGAGCACTTGTTTGACGTCGTAACCCTTCCAGCGCAATTTTTTATGTTGAAGTGCCGCACCGATCTCTTGATCTGAGGCGGGAACTTTTAAAACCTTGCCGTCATAGCCCAAGTAGAGCCCGCGTTCGCTCAACAAGCCCCAGATTTCAGAGTACGGCGCTATTTTTTGCGCCAGGTCTTGCACGGTCCACTCTTCTTCACGCCAACCGGTGCTGCCTCGGGCGCGGGCCGTGGGCTTGGGCTTGTCTTCGGGAGGTGGCGATGGGGTCGTCAGCATTGGTGCCGGGCTGAGCAATTTCTTCTCGAGGCTGGCAAAGCCGAGTTCCTGCATCAACTCGCGCAGTGGTTCCGTATTGACCGCTTTTAGCTTGAGGTCCTCAAACTGCACATTTAAATCGACATCTGAAACTATGGTGCAGAGTTTGCGTGAAAGAAAGGCGTTGTCCTTGCCCTCAATCAGTTTTTTTTGCATTGCCCCTTTGATTTCGGAAATGTGATCATAGATGCCTTCGAGCGTGGAATAGTCGTTGAGCAATTTGCTGGCGCCCTTGGGACCGATGCCGCGCACCCCGGGGACGTTGTCGCTGGCGTCGCCGACTAAAGCTAAATAATCGATAAACTGATCGGGTTTAACTGCGAACTTAGCGACGACGCCGTCGCTGTCGGTGCGCACGTCCTTCATGGTGTCGTAGAGGGAAATTCCCGGCCGCACCAATTGTGCAAAGTCCTTATCGCCACTCACGATCACCACTTGCACGTTATTTTTGACACCCATCATGGCCAGGGTGCCGATGGCATCGTCGGCTTCGAAGCCGGCTTTCTCCACTTGCGCCAGTCCCAGCAATTCGGTCAATTTTTTAAGATAAGGTATCTGAGGTTGGAGATCGTCGGGCATTTCGTCGCGGTGGGCCTTGTACTCAGTGTAGAGCTCAGAGCGAAACGACGGCTCCTTGCGGTCAAAGCAGTACACTAAATAATCTGGTTTTACCTCGCGCATTAGCTTCATCGTCATTGATAAAAAGCCATAGAGTGCGTTGGTGGGCATGCCCTTGCTATTGGTCAGCGGCGGAATCGCAAAAAATGCGCGATAAAACATATTGCTCGCGTCAACAAGGTACAAAGATTTCATGATTTAAGCTTTTACTGAAGGTCCTTCAGAAGGTCACGGTGTGTGAGCTGCGCCATGCGCCGCTCCTCCATTTCGCGTTCGATCTGCGGCTTGCGCACAATCTGATCCGCGTTGGACTCTACATAGTTCAACAGATAACACAGCTGATTGATGGCGTCGGCGTCGGGTACGATAAGGCTCGATTCCCAATTTTCGATCACTTGGGTGTTGCAGCCCATACGTCTGGCCATTTCGGCTAAACTCCAGCCCAAACGCTGGCGTAGAGTTTTGATCTCATGCCCCTTAAATTTCATCGATTTTCCCCTTACAAGGCAGTTATAAGACAGGAGCGGGGGAATTTCTAGCCGAGCACATTGCGTTGCAGAATTTTTAGCCTATGGGCTCGACGTTCTGCGCTTCCATTCCGACCTTGGTGACAATGAGGTCAAAGCTTACATCCATGCCTGGATTGAGATGGCCGGCGAGGCCAGGCCCGGTGAGACCGGTGCCGTGAAAATAGACTTCGGTGCCATCGAATAGAATGATGTAACCGTAGTTTTGTAGGCTATCGAACCATTTGATTCTGCCTGTTCTCATGAATTCCTCCTTGCTTTTATGATCCCTCCTCTTCGGAAAAAACGAAGACGAGGTCACCTTCACTGACCAAATCAAAACGATCGCGCGCCTCGCGCTCTAAAAACATCGGGTCCTTGGCTTTGCGTAGCTGGACCTTGAGCTTGGCGTTTTGTTGTTCGAGAATCTGAATACTCTTTTGAATGAGATTATAATCGCGGTGCAAGCTCCACCAACGGAGCAGACTGCCATCGACAATGAGATTGAGAATCACCAAAGTCAGGCACAAACCGATCACTTTTTGCGGGGAGTGTAAGAGATTGTTCAGGCTACGGAAAAACCCAATCAGGATACTTCTCACCCTTACAGGATAACATAGGTTGTCCTAAATCAAAGTCTAGTTTGCGCGGGCTCAAAATGAGACAAACTGCGCCGGTTAAGCGCTGCGTCTATGCAAAAGCCTCTGCTCCCCAGTACTTGGCCTTCGCGTCTAGAGTCTCCTCAATGCGCAAAAGCTGATTGTACTTGGCCGTCCGGTCCGTACGGCACAGGCTGCCGGTTTTGATTTGTTCACAGCCAAAGGCAACGGCTAAATCCGCGATCGTGACATCCTCGGTTTCACCGCTGCGATGAGACATCACGGTATGAAACGCGCTGGATTGGGCCATCTGGATGGCTGCGAGCGTTTCGCTCAGTGAACCAATTTGGTTTACTTTGACTAGGATGGCGTTGGCCGCCTTTTGCTCAATGCCCTGGCGCAGACGCTTGGGGTTGGTCACAAAAAGATCGTCGCCGACCAATTGCATTTTGCTGCCAAGTAGTTTGGTGAGATGAATCCAGCCGGCCCAATCGTCTTCGGCTAGACCGTCCTCGATACTCACAAGCGGAAACTCGCCCGCCCAACCTTGGTAGATTTCGCTCAGCTGAGCGGCGGTGACCGTGCGCCCTTCCCATTTGTAGTTGCCGTCGGAAAAAAATTCGGTGGCCGCCACATCGAGCGCCAAACTCACTTGTTCGCCGGGTTTGTAGCCGGCCTTTTCAATGGCGCGCATAATGAATTCGAGGGCTTGTTTGTTGTCGCGCAGTTTGGGTGCAAAGCCACCTTCGTCACCGACAGCAACCGAATGACCGGCGTCGTTGAGGATTTTTTTGAGCGTGTGAAAAATCTCCGCACCGGCGCGCAAGGCTTCGCGAAAACTGGGGAGTCCGCTCGGTACGATCATAAATTCCTGAATGTCGACGCCGTTGTTAGCGTGGGCGCCACCGTTGATGATATTCATTAGGGGCACGGGCAATTGGAATCCCTTTCCGGCACTCAAATATTCAAACAAATGTTGTTTATTTGTGAGCGCGCCCGCTTTGGCGCAGGCCAGACTCACGCCGAGAATCGCGTTGGCGCCGAGCTTGGATTTATTCTCGGTGCCGTCGAGCTGGAGAAGAGCCTCGTCAATCTTGCGCCAGTTGAGAACGTCCATCCCCGTGAGTGCTGGCGCACAAACCTCGCGCACGCCATTGAGCGCCTTCAGCACGCCCTTACCGCCGTAGCGTTTGGGATCGCCGTCGCGCAATTCGACCGCCTCATGGGCACCAGTTGAGGCCCCCGACGGCACCGCCGCCCGGCCGGTGACTCCGCCCGCGGTTTCGACATCGACTTCCAGAGTGGGATTGCCGCGCGAATCGAGAATTTCACGAGCGATGATTTTTTGTATTTTCATAGAGTCTCCCTAAGCGTGGGTTTCAATATCCAGCGTGCGCTGCGCCGACTTGTGCTTGTGCGAGGGCCGTAAGCGCACATTCAACTCTTCTTCAAAATGGGTCAGTAGATCGGCGGTCTCCTGCGCCACTTGTGACGATTGCGATTTGACATAGTCCCAATCGACGCGCTTCATGGCCTCTTGCACTTGACGGTCCATGCGGTCTTGGCCAATGAGCAGTGTCACTAGTTGTTGGGAGCGCACCAGATAGTCGCTCAGCCGCATCATGTGACCGCGCGCGCGGGTTAAGTAAGTACGCATGCCTTGCACAAATTCGGTTTCCGTCGCGGTGATCGGTTGCGCACGGTCGCCTTCACCACCGCGGCTCAACTGATTGCGCAGATCTTCGATTTGGCATTGGGATTCTTCCAACGCCTGCATCAAATTTTGCACCAGCTCCGGTTTGTAGTTGGGGCCCAGATCTTCATCTTTGAGCAGATCACTTTGTGATTCGGACCAACTGATTTTGAGGCGCGTCTGCTGCCACTCCACATGCGCGGAGCTGCGACCTAAGTAGCACGGCAAAACTTCAAGCGCGCTACGCAGGAATTCAGTGACGCACGGAAATTCTTGATTGGAGATCGGCAAATCAAAGGCGATGGAATCGGACTCGCGCGCCACATTTCCTACAGGGGGCGCGGGCGAAACGAAATAACTTAAAAAACGATGGGGCTGCAAAAACAAGTCCTGCGGTTTCTGCATCATCTTGATTACACTATCGAGCACGCCCCAGGAGCGCAGTTCGTGGCACTCGTGCCCAACCAATTTCGGCAGACTGTCGTGGAAAATATTGCCGAACTCACGATCCATGCTGGCGATAAACTTTTCCACGTCCTGAGCCGGGATCCAGCACGACGGTTCGCGCAAGAATTCAGTCGGTAAATCCGTGAGTTCCAAGAGTTTTTCGGAATCCACTCCATGGCGGTCCAAAAATACAAGGAATGAGTTTGTAATCTTGCCACTAAACAGCATTCTTCAATTTGTAACTTAACCTAGACCTTGGTGCAAAAAAAGAGCCGGCTTTGTGTCGCGTCAATGCATTTTAGATTCTTAGTGCTGCTGTGCATTATGCCGCAGTTTGGGACTTGGTGAATTTGGCGCGAGAGAACGGAATCTGATTGTCTTCGATTTCTTCCATAAAAGTCGGTAAAATTCCGGTCGCTTCAATTTCACCTTTGAGTTTTCCATCGGGCTGCTTCACCAGACGCGGCAAACCGTAGATTGGGACTACGGCGTAGGCTCCCGCCTCGTCAAAGCCCAGCACTTCGCTGATCGTGGCCAGACGCCGCGAACCATCACTGTAACGCGAAATCTGCAGCACAATATCAATCGCGGCGCCGATTTGATGGCGAAGTGCCCGCTCACTGAGCTGCCCGTCGCCCCCCTGCGCCAACGCTTCGAGGCGGACCAAGGCATCCTCGGCCGAGTTCGCGTGAATAGTACCCATACAGCCCTTGTGCCCGGTGTTCATGGCTTGAATCAGTTCCAGTGCTTCAGAACCGCGCACTTCGCCCACCACGATGCGGTCGGGGCGCAGGCGCAAGCTGCTCTTGAGCAGGTCGCGGATAGTCACCTCGCCTTTGCCCGAGTCATCGGCCATGCGGGTCTCAAACGAAACCACGTGTTCATATTCGACTTTGAGTTCACTCGAGTCTTCGATCACGATCAAACGCTGGCCACGGGGAATGCGATTGGCCAGTACCGAGAGCAAAGTGGTTTTGCCGGAGCCCGTACCGCCGCTAACTAAAACATTTTTGCCAAGCTTCATGCAGATGTCGAGAAATTGCGCGGCATCTGCGGTCATGGCGCCGATGGTGATATAATCTTTGAAGGTAAACTGGGTGGTGGAGAATTTGCGAATGGCGACGGTGGTACCCTTGCGTGAGCACGGCGGAATCACTGCGTGCACGCGAAAACCATTGGGAAGACGGGCGTCGAGGCGTGGCTCATCGTCATTGATCCGGCGGCCCACACTTTGGGCGATATTGTTGACGGCGGAGCGCAGTGAATCTTCGTCTTTGAATTTGGCGTCGGTTTTTTGAATTTTGCCTTTGATCTCAACCCAGATTTCTTCGTGACCGTTGATCATCACTTCAGTGACTTTTTCATCCTGCAACAGCGCCCACACCGGGCCCAAAAAGCCTTTAATAGAATTTTCAAACAAAGTTAGTTTATCGACGGGTTGCGACATGGCTACTCGTCGCCGGCGGGTTGGCGCTCAGGCCCCATGGTTGGAGATACGACTAGTTTGCCCTGCGCGGAAGTCTCAGGGCTGACAAAGCGAAACACGCCTTCTTTTTGCGGACGAATCACAAAGGTTTTGATCTTGCCGTAAAACGTGGCGTGGTGTTCGCTAAAGGAATCGAGCACGAAGCTAACGTTTTTTTCCTTTTCATTCACGTTGACCACATGAATTTGATAGGCCGAGCCTTTTTTTACACGAATGGTGGACGGCACAAAGCCTTTGTCGGTGTTGAGCACCACGATTTCGCCGGTGATCGCGCCGGATTCAAATAGCGATTCAAAAAATCCAGTTTTGGCGGGTTCGATCATGATCGGAGCATCGCTGCTGGCGGGCTCGCGCAACTCTTGCGTGCGCGATTGCTGTTCCCGCCGGGAGAAATCGACTTTCCACTCACTGTGCGCGAGGCGCGTGGCAAGCAGCAATAGAAAGATCAGAAATAGGCCAAGGCCCGATCTAATGAAGCGTTTCGCGCGAGTGATAGTCTGCGTACTCACGGGCCACCTCCATTGCAAGATAACTCAGACTTTGCTGACCGAATTTCTTTAGATTGCACACCAATTCCTCCATGTCATCCTGACAAGTGTTGGCTACTGATAGAACCTGAAAAAACTCATCGGCATAACTGGGCATCTGATCCAGGGCTTGGTTCCAATCCATTTTCAAAACCGGATCGATCACACCCATGTGGTAGAGCGCATCAAACACAGCTTGCAGATTGCCTTGCAGGTACATAGCTCAGACCTTCCTGTTCGACTTATGGATATTTATCGGCACAATCGCAAAGAGACTGAGGTCCAGAAATGCTGGACGGAAGTCGGGCTAGCCGGCGCTATGTTTGCGGAGTTCGTTTAGAGTCAGAAGATGTTTAGAATTTTTTGCGGGCTCGTACTTTTCACTCAAATCGGATGCGCTTCGGGGAAGAAAGCCGTGATGCTCCCGCCTTCCGCCGCCATGTTCAGTAAGGAGGAAAGTGACCTCTGCTCCGAACAACGCTGTTTACACTTTATCGCGCCCTGCCGTCTAAGCCATACGGAGATCAAAAAAACCGAGAGCCTGATGGAAGAAAAATATCTGAGCGAAGCCGAGAATTATCGTCAGCACAACTATTGCTTACGCCCTCCCCGCCCGCTGGCGGGGATGAATTACTCAAATAGGACCTGTCTATTTCTGTTTGTGAAACAGCTTAAGTGCGATCAGATTTACGGATTCAGCGGTGGCAGCTCGGCCAACAACGCATCGACTTCGGCATCACTCAAGCGTTTCACATTGGGATTGTGAGCACAAGAACCGCGAGTATCGGCTTCTAAAACATGGAAGTATTTCGCGACTGCGACGGTGCACTCTTGCGCGTGGATACAAACGCTCTCTGAAACGGCGTGCAGGGAGGCGAGCTCCAGGCTCTGCAGCCCTAACTTATTACTCTTGCCGGGCCCGTCCAAGATACATGCTGCGTATTCTCCGCAGGTTGGACCACCGTTTTCAGTGGGACCACCGCTGTCAGTTGGTCCACCGTGGTCAGTTGGTCCACCGTGGTCAGTAGGTCCACTGTGGTCAGTAGGTCCACTGTGGTCTGTCGGACCGCCATTGGCAGTTGGTCCACCAGTATTGGAAGGTCCGCCATTGACAGTTGGTCCACCAGTATCCGATGGTCCGCCCACGCCAGTGGCGCAACTTTCTGGGACGTCGGCGCAAAAAGATTGCGACACCAACGACTGTTTGACAGCGCCGCCTGAAACTTGCCCAAAGCCCACTTGGCCACAGTTTTGAAAAGCTAAAATTAAGATACTGATACCTACAAATGCATGAAGTTGACTGAATCTCATTTTTCCCCCGTTAATTTAATTTAATTTATAAGGGTGCAAGTGTTGTACCCGGGGAAAGGAAGCGCCTCGGCACGGTCTAGCGCAGTAGAAGTTCGATTCTCAATCCTAGATGTCAGTGTTCATCACAGTGTCGAAAAGAAGGACATCACCGTCTCATAATGTACCGCTGCGCGCGCGCATAATCATAAACTCCACCGCCGGACTGGCATGGTCATAGTCCAACTGGATCGCGGGGTGGCGGGCGGCAAACACTCTAAAAATCTCATCGGCAAAAGCCTGGCCCATGCCGGTTTTCCCATTAAAATTAAAAGTGATGCGCTGAAACGTCTCGAGGCCCGCGAGTAGGCGCCGGGCTTGCGACCGTGAGATCAATTCCTTTTCCGCATGTAAGTTCACCCGCACCACGTTTCGGTCAAATTCAAAGTCTTCGTTGGCGAAACTCTGAAAGAGCCTTTGCAAACTCTTCTTAGAGTGCTGGCGAATGGAGAATTCCACCCGTGTACCTTTGAGCGGATTTCGGTCGGCGAAGTAAGAGTCGTCGCGATCGTTATCCACCGTCACTTCGAGACGATTGCTGCGCAGGGCGAAGCGGTCGGCGATGCGCGAGGTAAAGAAGATGCCCTGACCGCTATGACGCTCAGGCATAGTGGTCTGCTTGCCCTTGAATAAATGTTCCGCGGCTTCAAAGTCATTGGCGAGATGAAAGGTTTTGCGAATGTTGTTCAAGGCGCCAATGCCGCGATCCCGAATTGCGAATAAAAACAACCCGTACGCGAGCTTAACAGTGATCTCCACTTGTGGTGCGCGCGAGTGGTCGATGGCGTTATTGAGCATTTCAGAAAAGCTGTAATAGGCGATTGAGCGGACATTCTTGTTGAGCATGCGTTTAAGATTCAGCCGGCGCTCGACTTCGCGGTAAACTTCATCCTCTTGCAGCCCCTTGATTTTTTTGATCAGCTGAAGTTCCAGTGACCGCGGTTTCGGCGGCCCCTTCTTGGCCAACGCATAGGTGGCATTATGGGTCGAACCCGCTTTTTCTAAGATCCCCTGCTCCACTAGCTTTTTGAGGTGGCTGGCGATGGTCTGGCGGCTGATCCCTAAGGTGGTCGACAAGCCATGGCTTTTGAGCTGGTCGCCTTCCTGGGCAGCCTTTACGATTTTCTGTCGGGTCGTCAACATGACCTTGATTGTAAGGCAGATTGTCGGGCAAGTATATATTTAATTGTAAGGTGGGCTACAATTGAACTGCATTGAGGCTTACAAGCTGCCTGACATGGGAAGTGGGTGCATTGGGCATCTCGGGCGGCGGGAGGCAAAGGGGTAAAAACCTCGTGAAATCGGAATCCGCTCAGTTCTAAATTTCAGCCGGGCTTAAAGAATATTCGCCGCCAACTCGGCCAACTCGGAGCGCTCACCCTTCATCAGCGAAACGTGAGCCGCGATCCGTTGCCCTTTGAAGCGCTCGACCGAGTACGTAAGCCCTGAATTCGAAGCGTCGATGTAAGGATTGTCGATCTGATAAGAGTCGCCGGTCAGCACCACTTTGGTGCCTTGCCCAGCCCTCGTCACGATGGTTTTGATCTCGTGCGGAGTCAGGTTCTGCGATTCATCCACAATCAAATACTGGTTCGGAATACTACGGCCGCGAATATAAGTCAGCGGCTCGATATTGAGCATGCCTTGATTGATCAACTCCTGCGCGCGCCCGGCGGCCTTCTTGTCAGCCCCAAGGAGGAATTCAACGTTATCGAAGATCGGTTGCATCCAAGGATTGAGCTTCTGTTCCACATCGCCGGGAAGGTAACCGATATCGCGACCCATGGGAAAAATCGGCCTGCTTACGAGCAAGCGCTGAAAGCGGCCTTCGTCTAGAGTTTTGTGTAAACCCGCCGCGAGCGCCAACAACGTTTTGCCCGTGCCGGCTTTGCCAACCAAAGAGACAAAGAGCATTTCATCATTTAAAAGCGCATCGAAGGCAAAGCTCTGCTCCATATTGCGCGGATGAATGCCCCATACGCTTTCAGTGGGACTAATGAGTGGCATAACCTTATTTTGTTTACCATCGAAACGCCCGATCGCGCTATGATTGGGATTGGCTTTATCTTTGAGGATCAAATACTGATTGGCGAAAAGCTTGAAAGTATCCGGCAGCTCCAGTCCGCGGTCTTTGTAAAACTTGTCGATATCGCCCGGATCGAGGTCAATCTCCTTTACACCTGTGTACATGTCCTCGATATGAGTGTTTTCGGGATCGTAATCATTGGCATCAATTCCAAACACGTCGGCCTTGATGCGCAAGTTGATATCTTTGGTGATCAGCTCGACCGCGGCCTTTTTGTTTTGCTGCATCAGCGTATAGGCGGTGGCCAAAATGCGGTGATCGGGAATGCTCAGATTCATTTCCGGCGGCAGACCCTCAAAATGAAAATCCGAAATTACATAAACGTAAGACTTCGAGGTGTCGATCTCCACCCCTTGCGCGAGCGAACCTTTTTCACGCAAGACATCCACCAGGCGCGAGAAATGGCGCGCGTTGCGGCAGTTTTCACCCAAGTCGCGCTTGAAGCGGTCG
>JANXMF010000164.1 GCA_025354795.1 Pseudobdellovibrionaceae bacterium | reverse complement strand
AATCGACATTTGGCCGACTGGACCGGCACCCCAAATCGCGACTGTGTCTCCCAGGTCGATCCGGTAAAAGATGCGGACCGCGTGGTCCAGAAACTTGCGGAGTTGCAGGATAAACCCGCGCATTAAAATCTCCGTTCCCATTGCAACACGACTTTTCCAACTTCCGTTTGTTCGTCGGTCGGCGCCCACGAGGCGGTCAATACCCATTGTTTAGAAACCCGCTTGCGCACTTCGACCTGCGCACTTTGCTCCCAGTTGGTGCCGATGCCCGCAGTGAGACCATCGCCGAGAGCAATGGTGGCGGTGTAAGTTTTAGTGACGGTATTGTATGAGAAACTGCGAATGGGAGTGGCGGCAAAAGCCCATAAGCCAAAAAGGCCAAGCGCACGATCTGCCATCGCGGCCTGCACATTGCCGACCGTTTCGGCATCGCCTCCCGCCAATTGATCATTGGTGCGATCATAGAGCAACACCGAGATAATATCGGCGCGCTCGAGGTAGGGTTCGCTGCTCAGTTTAATTTGCGGTGCGCTACTGGTGCCGCCGACGTGGACAATCACTTTATAATCGGTCTGCTGCACGTGAAACTCGCCATCGACGGGGTAGTCGTGATTGCTGGTTTCAGCCAAATCGATCTTGAGGCTATCGACGTAAAGCTTACGGCGTAAATAGGTCACCGAAAAAGCGCCAAAATCCAAAACACCCGTAGGTTTGGATTCATCACTTTGTTTGATCAGCAAGTTGAGCGGCACAAAGGGATCGGCGAGCTTGGACTTGAGTTGGATCGCGTTGCGCTGAGTGGTTTCGGCCCGCAAATTAACAAAGACTTGAATGCCCGGTTTTTTGGCGGGCGTCGGCGCCGGCTTGGTGAGCAAGATGCGCGAGTCGCGCTTGGCTTTGGGAATGCCTCTGAGCGGATCAAAAGGCGGCAAGTCCAACAACAACTGATCGATGCGCGCAAGCACGTCGATATCCACACGCTTAAATTCGGAGTTGGTCTTGAGCGTGGCAGCAGTGCGAATGGCTACGTTTTGACCGTTCGATTTCAAATCCATTTTGAGTGCGAGCGCGGTGGTAAACTCCGTTTGTTTGCCTTGGGCGTAGGCGATACCGATCGGGCCATAAGCACGTAGGACAATTACGCCTTCCAATATATCGAGCGGAGCGGGAATCAAAATATTTTTGGCGTCGAGATACTGGCGCAGTCCCTGATAGCTGTGGATCGTGAGCAGAGAGTCGAGGGTGGGCGCATAGTTCCATTTTCCGCTTTCGGAGTCGACCTGTAGATGGGCACCCAGTGCGACCGAGAACAGCTTATTCTCAACCCCAGCTACGCTAAAGCCCGCGTCCATCACCGGTCGTTTGGAAGGGCTGGCTTTTTCGAGCAACGTCTTGAGCCAAACTTTTCCGTCAATCTTAGCCAGCAACTCCTCGGGTATACGGCAATGGCACGATTTTTCAATCGGTTGGCGCAAATTGCCATCGATAAAAAACAGCGCGATCGGCACACTGATCTTGAGCGTGGTCGGTTGCTCGCTCCATTCCTCGCCGGCCTCGAGTGGAATATGAATTGCCGCCGCCAGCTGGTTGATTTTTACGATGGGCCCGGCAATTCCGCTGATGGGCGATTCCACTGATATCTTGAGGGCAGAAGCTTCCAGATCGGCACGCAGTTTCGGATTGGCGGCATAGGTTTGCGCGCCCTTGCTATAGTGAATTCCGATTTGGCTGGTAAAATGACCAACTTCGCCGCTGTATTTGAATGAGAGCGGCCCCTGCACACTTAAGTGCGGTCCTTTCATGTTCAAATTGGCGGTGAAAAGTGGCAAGTCGGTCAGGCCGAGGTGCAGGTGCCCGTGCAATTGCATCTCGCTGACCGCGTCCGCCACGTGCGTGAGATGGCTGATGAATTCGAGCGCGTCTGGACTTTTGCTGATTTTCAAACTGGCATGTGCAGTCGAT
This sequence comes from Pseudobdellovibrionaceae bacterium, assembly GCA_025354795.1. Taxonomy (GTDB): domain Bacteria; phylum Bdellovibrionota; class Bdellovibrionia; order Bdellovibrionales; family UBA1609; genus JALHOQ01. The sequence goes on along the minus strand of JANXMF010000164.1, from coordinate 3,537 downwards.
TTATCTAGGGCGATGTATTGGAAATCGGTCACATTGACGTCCAATTTTTTAATCTCTATCACCTTTTGCCCGCGTTTGAAGAAGCGGAGCGCGGTTTTCAACTGCTCATAGTAGTTATGCTCCGCTTTTGGCTCAGTCTCGGGGCTGGCAAAAAATCGCACAGGTTGTGCGGCCTGGACTTGGAGGTCGTCAATGGTGAAGCGCAAGGAAGCCATTGATAACGTCAAGACAATATGCTCAAGCGGCACCACCAGATGGGGCGCTTGTTTCTCGATCTTCAATTTTTCGGCATTCCAATTCAACTGCCAATGCCGCCAATCGGTTTTTGCCAGTCCGAAATCCATGCTCTCCCAGGTGATCTTAAGGTCTTCCGGCAAGATATGCCTTTCAGCAAAATGCCAGGCCGAAAGTGGATTGGTAAAAATCCAGATGGCCACGCCAAGAATCGCGCCCGCCAGAGCTCCCACCACGATCAAAAACCATTTTAACAAGCGCTTCATATTAAAATTCCTGCCCAAAACTAATAAAATAAACCCAGTGTTGACCGTAGTCTTTGGAACTTTGATCACCATGCCATATTTGCCCGTGTGCCGCCGAGCCGCGCAGAGTTCCAAACGGCGAGGCCCAGCGTATGCCAAGGCCCGACGTCACGAACAGCGGCGGATCTAAGGTGTAGCGATCGGTACCGAGGCGCGCGACATCGGCGAGTAAAAAGGGCTGTAAATGATAGGGAAGTTCTTCAATCAAGCGCAGTTCAAAGCCGGCGTGGGCTGCGGTCAAATAGCCAAGGCCATGCTTATTTAGACTCTCGCGCGCGAACCCGCGAATATTTTCATCGCCGCCAAAAAAGATGCGGTAATCGATGGGCAAAGTATCGCGCTCTTGGAGATTGGAGGTTTGCTTAGAATCGATCGCGATCGCTTCGAAGCGACTGGCAAAAACAAACAGCGGCGGCGAATAGGCGCCCAAATTCCACAGGTGTTTGAAGGTGACGTCGTAGCGGTCGACGTTGACGGAAGAGCCGATACCTTGGCGCTGCCCGCGATATTGAAAGCCCGCGTTCCAGCCCTCATATTGTTCGCGTGAGAAGGCCTCGTAAATATGATTCATCAAATTGAGCGAGCCTTCCCATGAAACCGTTTTGAATTCTTTTGGTCCAATACCGGTCAAAGTTTTTTCATAGTTGGAAGAGGGGCCAACCCGACCTTGCCATCGCACTTTCTGCCAATCCCACTCGCGCCCGAGATCGATGCCCAAAACAGTTTTGAATAATTCGTAAGCCGGTTCTTTACGTCGCTCCATTTTAAAGCGCGGACCAAGAAAGGTGCGTTTGGAAATCGGCAACCAATAGAGTTCCGAGGAGATATTTAGTTTCTGTTTAATCGGTGAGCCGTGCAAAGAGGCAGTGTAACTCGAGGCCTTGTCGTCCAAGTGGGTATTTTTAAACCACAGATCGGCAAACGGCAGTTCTTCGGTCGAAGCGCCTAGGCCAAAACGCACGAGGCGGCCTTTGCCTACCCCCGTAAATAAATGCAAATCGACTTTGTCGTCATAACATTGAGTGGTGAAGTATGCGCTTTGAAATAAGCCTTGATTGAGCAAGCGGGCGGCGGTGATTTGGGTGTCGATCACGTCATAAAAATCGCCGCCCTGGAATGCCTCGTAGCGCCGAATGGATTCGTAATCTAAACTTTCGAGTCCGGTGGTTTCAACCTTGCTAATTCGTCGCCGCTCTCCCGGTTCAGCCGCCGCTAGAATGGTCGCATCCCAGGCTTGGGCCGAGAGTTTGATGGCGGGACAGGCGTAGCCTTGACGGCGCAACGACATGTCGATCCATTCGTTGACCTCGTCTAATTTTTTCGGTTCGAGCGGGTAGCCCACGATTTTGCGTTTTTTTCCGGCGTTAACTAAGCCTTCCGCGCCGCTGATTTTTAACTCTGACGTATTTGTCACCGGGCCCTTCCACACTCTGAGCTGCGTGGTGGTGCGTTCGAAACGTGCATGCAAGTAACCTTGGTTTTGCAAAATCACATTGAGCTGGAATTGCGCTTGGGGTAGCGGAATCCCGCGCCAGCCCTCGACCGCTTCATTGCGGCCGCACACCAGAACCTCTTCGTTTTTTGTGAGAGGAATGCGGCCGTCCTGGACGATCACGTGGTCGCAGAGTATCTGTTCGCTCATTGCAGGGCGAGAGATTAGAAGAAAAAATATTACATAGGTCACGGTTGGTTTTATGGCGTCGGGCGGTGCGTGGCAAGCATTACTGAGATGCTATTCCCGCGGGCGCCGCGCGACGATGTAGCGTGTGATAAAAACCGCCGCGATGGCCGACGCGGCCATTCCCATATAGCGTTTGGGATTGCGGCGTACGTGCCGCAGGAAATGGCGCACGACGCTCTGTGATTGCCGCACAAAGGGCTGCAGCGGCTGGAGCCATGTAGTTAACTGCTCGCGCAATTGCGACAATTCTCGGGCATCAATTGTTTGTTGCACCAGTAGTGACGACTGCCGCACTTTTTGTCCAAAGTCGCTCATCGCCGCCATGAATCTTGTCAAATTTTTGTTAGCATCCTCTTCGCTTTGACTTACAGTTTTCTTCATAGCTGTTCTCCGGTGTGGGCAGGCGTTGGCAATACATGCTTGATGCCGTCACTGAAAGTGTTGGCACCGTCTCTCAAAGTTTGCTTAGTCGCCGGAAGGCCCATGTCATTTTTGAGTTGATGGTACGACCGCACAGTTAAAAGACCGCCGACACCGCCACAAAGCAGGGCCACGGTCAGCGAACTCAGCCAGTAGCGTTGTGAAAATGCTTCACCGAGCGCGATGATAGCGAAGGCTAAAAATGGAAGAATGCTGACCGCCAAAAGCGCTCCAAACAGTGTGAGACGCAAAAGATCGCGGCCCAGTTTCTCGGAACTCTGGCGGATTTCAGTTTTGATTAAGGTGAGTTCACTGTCGAATAGGTTCTTCGCACTGCTGCCGACATCGCGGAGGACTTGTGAAAAGCTTTTATTTGGGTTTTCGTCTTGCTCCATGACCAGGTTCATTAGCAAGCAACGTACCATAGGTTGGTGGTGGCTGGTGGAGTATGGGTGAGGGCGGGCGTGACGAAATTGACCGTGCGGGGCGATTCGCCACTACTTACTGTCGAAAGATATTTTGCGCAAAAAATGATTGTCGTATCCGCCGGGATTGTGGACCAAATATTTTTGGTGGGAGGCCTGCGCCGGCCAGAACTTCTTAGCTTCGGAAATTTCGGTGGTGATCGGCCCCTTCCACGCGCCTGATTTTTCGACCTTTTGCTTAAAGGCTAGCGCCGCCTTTTTTTGCTTCTCGCTATGATAAAAGATCGCGGATCGATACTGGGTGCCTACGTCATTGATTTGCCGATTCAGCGTGGTGGGATCGTGCATTTTGAAAAATTGATCGAGCAGATGTTCGTAGCTGACCTTATCAGAATCAAATTTTATCTCCACACTCTCCGCGTGACCGGTGTGACCGTCATGAGTGTCCTCATATTTTGGATTGTCGACCGTC
>JANXMF010000040.1 GCA_025354795.1 Pseudobdellovibrionaceae bacterium | reverse complement strand
AGATGCCCGACATGGATGGTTTTGAAACCGCGCGCATCATTAAGCAGCGCGAACGTTCGCGCAATACGCCGATCATATTTCTCACCGCCAATAAATCCGAACAGCAGGTGTTGGCGGGCTATTCCGTGGGCGCGGTCGATTATCTCTTAAAGCCGATTGACCCCGTGATCCTGAAATCCAAAGTCGCGGTTTTCGTGGAGCTCTACCGCAAGAACCGCCTGATCCAAAGTCAAACGGAAGGCATACGTGAAATCGAGCGCCGCGATCGCTTGCGTCTGCTCGCGGAACTGGAACATGAAGGCCGCCGCCGCTATCAAAGTTTGGCGGATGCCATTCCCCAGATTGTGTTTCGGGCCAATCGCAATGGCAGCATTGAGTACTTTAACCAATTTTGGCATCTGTACAGCGGCATGTCGCTGCCCGAGAGCCTTGAGTCCGGATGGTCCAATAGTATTCATATCGCCGAACTCTCTGAGATCCAGGCCAAATGGCTGCAAGCGCGGAATGACTTGGTGGGCTTCGAGATGGAATGCCGGATCAAAGCCAAAAGCGGTGAATACCGCTGGCATTTGCTCAAGGTGATTCCCGAATTTGACGGGGCCTCGCAAATCCTGTGCTGGATCGGAACCGCAACCGATATCCAAGATCAAAAGGCCGTGCAGCAAAATCTCTTCTGGGCCAAAAAGGCCGCCGACGCCGCGAACGAAACCAAGAGCCGCTTTTTGGCCAATATGAGCCATGAGATTCGCACTCCACTTGGCGCAATTTTGGGTTTTGCCGAACTGCTCATCGATGAAAAATCCACGTTGCAAGAAAAAAATGAATCCATTGATGCCATTCGCCGTAATGGCGAGCAATTGTCCAAAATCATTGATGAGATTTTAGATCTGTCTAAAGTCGAAGCTGGAAAGATGAAGGTCGAATTGGCCGAAGTGGCGATCATCGACCTCCTCAACGGCGTCAAAGCTTTGCTCATGAATTCCGCCGCCACCAAGGGGTTGGCGCTCGATTTCGTGCTGCACGGAAAAATCCCCACCCGCATTCTGAGCAGCGCCACCCGCTTACAGCAGATTTTGGTCAATCTGATTGGCAACGCCATCAAGTTCACCAAGCGCGGCGGGGTGGTAGTGACGGTGAGTTTTGCCGGCGACGAGAACATGAGCAAGGGCGTGCTTTCGGTCTCGATCAAGGACTCGGGCCCCGGCCTCGCTCGCGATGAAATCGAAAAACTTTTTCAACCCTTCACGCAAGTGGATTCGGCGATGACCCGCAATCACGGCGGTACGGGTCTAGGCCTCTCGCTCTCGCGGCGCTTGGCACGAGTGCTCGGCGGCGACATCGTGGTGCGCGATTCCTGCAAAGACGTGGGTAGCGATTTCGTGTTCACGACCACTGCCGAAGTGCCTGCCGGGAGTGCAATGACCTCTTCGCTGGAATCGGAATCGCGCCACGAGCGCCATGCTGTCGCGCATGAGAGCGGCGCCCTTAAAGGCCTCAAAGTTCTTTTGGTCGAAGACCTGGTGGATAATCAAGTCCTGCTTACCCGCTTTTTGACTATCGCGGGCGCGCAAGTGGAGATCGCCAACAATGGCTTGGAAGGCGTAGAAAAGGCCATGAGCATTCAACCCGACATCGTATTAATGGATATTCAGATGCCGGTGCTGGATGGATTTGGCGCCATCGCCCAGTTGCGGCGCAAAGACTTCAAGCGGCCCATCGTCGCCCTCACCGCGCGCGGCATGATCGAAGAGAAAAACCATTGCATTGAAATCGGCGCCACGGATCATCTCACCAAGCCCGTCAACCGCGCCTTGTTGATTGAGCGGATCCACGACCTATGCGCTGCGGAGCAGACACTGCCTTAGCGGTGCTAAACAAACTCTATTTTTACGTTGTCGATGTGATTGCGGATCTCTTCGATGGTGTTACGTAAGGCTGCGACGTCGCGCAAGGCACTCTCTTGCTCGATCCGGTCGCCGAGATAACCTAATTTCTGAAACCCATAGTTGAGGCCGGCACCCTTTAACTGGTGTCCGAAGCGCGCCAGATTTTCAAATTCCTGGCGACTCAACATCGCTTCCACCAGTGGAAGCTCATTGCGGCGGTTGCGAATAAAGCCGGGGACCAGATCTCCAATTAGAGAATCGACTTTCACTGAGTCAGAATTGAAATCACCATTCATTTTGCAGTCCTCCGGGGGGTACGCTAGGGTATAAGACAAATAAAGGCCACTTTTTGGCGCTTTGCAAACTATCGACAGGCTGGATTCCAGACGCTGGCGGGAC
>JANXMF010000190.1 GCA_025354795.1 Pseudobdellovibrionaceae bacterium | reverse complement strand
TTATGAGGCCGGGCTATCTCTTGAATAAGACTCAAGAGTGGCGCGGGCACTCCACCTGTTCTTTTTCCCCACCACCCGCTCCCTACGAGATCAGGTGGTGGGGAAAAAGAACAGGTGGAGTGAGTACATGTAACGATGATGTGTGAAGAGAGAAGGGGAGGGATAAATAAATATAATTAAGAGAGGAGGAGAGACGAAGAAAAAGAAGAAGAATAAAACAGGGAACGGGAACAAAAAACAGGAGGTAAAAATGCAAAAGAAGAGAGCTAAAAAACAACTAACCAAGGAGGTAACCTATAGAAAAAGAAGAAAATGACGGGGCTATCGAAACTAAGGAGGAGAAAAGTAAGCAAAATATCGTATTAACAGCCAGGGATTTAGACATTTTTGAGTTTGCGCTTGAGATGAAGTTCGCGGATCTCAGTAGCATTCATGAGAAATTTTTTCTAAATCTTCGGTCCGGCGGAAGGAGTGTATCGGACTGGTGGGCCAGGGAGCGTTTAAAGCTCCTTAAGCAGCACGGGTTTTTATTGGCAAAGCGCATTTCGTTTGCGGGAAATAGCTATTTCCTGGCGACGGAGCTTGCGCACATTGCGCTCTCGAACAAGCGAAGTCACCGCAGTTATGTGCGGCCGATCAGGGCTATCGACGTGCGCAGTTTTGACCATGACGCAAAGGTGATTCAGGCGCGTCTTGCGCTAGAGCGCTTAAAGCGTGTGACCAATTGGGTGTCTGAGAGGCGGCTAAAGTCAGAGTTGACGGCCATCTCCGGGTTCCCGCGCGCGTACCAACCGGACGCGATCTATCAGAACAAGCATGGTGAACCAATGGCTTTTGAGCTTGAGCTCGCTCCTAAGACCAAGGGTCGCTATGCAGAGAAAATCAGAAAATATGTGGACTTGATCAGGCAGGTGGAACAGGGCGCCCAAGGCTTTAAGGGTGCTCTTTTTGTCGTCTGTGAAGACCCCATATTCAATACCTTAACCGAGCTTACAAGGAGGCACGACGGAAAGTTCAAAATTGAGAAGTTTAACGATCTTGTCGCGGCAGCAGTGGCAGTGCCACAAGCTGCGACAGATCCAACAAAGGAGGTGGGTTGATGGCAAATGATAAAAAAGGCTTTTCAGACGCAGATAATGAGCAGGCTGGGCGGTTTCTAATGATGATCGCGTTTTTAGTGGTCGGGATCGCCGCATTGATGGTGTCGCCAATAGCGATTGGCGGGTTCGTCATAGGGCTGATCTGGTATGGCGCGTACATGGAAGACGGTGAGCCAAACGGCGAAAAGCTTGCGTGGCCAGTTGCGCTTACCTTGACCATGTTCGTCTATTTGTTCGGTGCGCCGGTGTTACTGACCCACTACATGGAGGGAGTTTTGTTCACCGACTTCGGCAAGTGGACGAGCGATCAGGTGTGGGGCGTGATAGGCACGCTCAACGGCTTTCTGCCAAGAAAGATGGCGATTAGAAACATCACGGTGGACGAGGTGAGGTTTTATGCGTGGGCGCTGATTCCAGCGGCCTGTGCGAGCTTTTACTACCTCCACCGCAAAGCGGCCGGCCGCGGAGTGTTCGTTTACCAGGCATTCCATGCCGCATTGACGCCGTTTCGATTGCTCGCGGTGCGCTGGTTGTGGGTGCTAGTCCCCGCTGGTGTTTTCGCGCTCGCAGGCTGGATTTTCCACATGCCCGATTGGGTGCGGCAAGGGCTTGGCCTAATGTTTCTAAACCTCATGGTTTACACGTTTATTGTAACCAGGCGGGAAGAAAAGAGTTTGGCAAAGCTTGTCGCCAAAGATGCAGACGAGCCGCGGATTTCGGGGCCGATTTTATTAGGGTCTGTGAAAGGCAGCCCCGGTAGTAAAGTCAGACTCACGGAGGACCAGCTCAATCATCACGTCCATATCGTGGGTGCGAGTGGGTTTGGAAAGAGTGTGCTGCTATCACACGTGATCCAAAACCGGATCGGGTCTGGGAGCGGGCTCTTGTTCGTGGACCTCAAGGCTGATTTTGAAACCATCCGCCAGGTAGTTTCGCACGCCAAGGCAGCGGCCAGAATGAAGGACCTTTATATCTTTTCCTGCGGGAATCCAGAGATATCGAGTTCCTACAATGTGCTGAGCCAGGGTACTGCGAATCAGCTTAAAGACCGGATCATGGGAGCGCTCAATTGGTCGGAGGAGTTTTATAAAAACGAGGCGTCGAGTTTCCTTTTAAAACTGCTTCGCGGGCTTACGTATGTCAGGGATCAAGGCGGTGCGGCAATTGACCTTGCCACGGTCTTGAAATGTACGGAAGGCCCAGGTCCAATCGAGGCGCTGATTGAGCGATTGCCAAAGTCCGAGCTAGAGCTTGTGAGCCAGCTTGAGGACCTTGTTTCCAGTCTCGGCAAGCCTGAGAAGTTCAAGGCCCTGCAAGGTTTACGCTCGCAGCTTGAAGCACTCGTTTACTCCGACATCGGGCATTTGCTCACAGCCAGCAATGACGGGATTGATCTCTTTGAGGCGATCGCCAAAAAGAAGATCGTCTACGTTCTGCTCGATTCGAGGACCTACGGTGATTCGGCCAGGGCTTTAGGCAAATTGATCCTCCAGGATTTAAAGGCTGCATCGGCGAGGATTGACAATGAAATCCCACGGGGTGAGCGCACGCCATTTACGGTGGTGGTCGATGAGTTCGCGGATCTAGCGACGGAGGAGTTCTTAGGTTTCCTCGACCGCGCCAGGAGTTCCAAGATCGGCGTCGTTGTGGCCCACCAGGAGATCGCGGATCTCTCGCGCATAAGCCCGGAGTTCAGTCACCGGCTTATGAATTCGACCTCGACACTTTTCGCATTCTTGCAAAAAGTGCCGCAGACGTCGGATTTGATTGCGAGCATCAGTGGGACGAAGACCACCACGAAAGTCACCGAGCAGGCCCAAAGCAATTGGCTCTTTGGCGATGAGAAGACCGGCATGAAGTCGATGAGGGATGTCGATGAATTCATCATTCACCCCAACACGGTGAGATCGCTCGCAGTTGGTGAGTGCGTGATGGTCACGAAGTACCCGAAATCGAGTTCCGCCGTGGTCAAGATCCGGCCCAAGGCTCAAGGGTATCTCTCCGCTGACGAGGTGAGAAACATCTTAGCAACGTCACGTCGAGGAGCCACAAATCTAAACCAGAGACGGCATTCGCCGCCCCCAAGGGCAGCGGCATCCGGCGCAGAAAGGAGCGGATATAGGGATAAAGAATCAGACAAGTTTTAACCAACAAACCGGGCTCTGGCCCAGAGGAGGTGTTATATGCGGGAATATATAGAAAAGGTTTTTGGATGGAAAACGGTTGTGGGGCG
>JANXMF010000177.1 GCA_025354795.1 Pseudobdellovibrionaceae bacterium | reverse complement strand
GATAAGTTTATTAAGTCCGCTTTGGAAGTTTTGTCGGGTCGCCTGAGTGACGAAGATTTGCATCCGCTAACATATGCCCTAATCCCTCCGCGCTGACCGGGCGTAGTACTTGTTCCAAATTCCATCTGGACTTCATCATCTTATGACTCCGTCCAAATCGCGCGCAAATCTTTAAGCGCCTTGGTGTCCTTTCGAGAAATAAATCCTTCGGCCTCGAGCCAGTTTAAACGAACATAGTCCTTCGCCTCTTAGGACGGAAAATCCACGTCCTATTCCAATCAGCAGCAAAATCGGATTCCGCTAGCCCAAAATGGCGAATCGTGTTAAGCCCTTCAACCATGCAGAAACAGAGGTTTTTTGATCTAACTTTGCCTGAGCTCACCCAGGCCGTGAAGGCGCTTGGAAAGCCCGGGTTTCGGGCTCAGCAGCTTTATCGTTGGATCTACTCTCTGCAGACTCAAGATTTCGCGCAGATGACCAATCTATCGAAGGATTTCCGTAGCGAAATGCCAACACTTTTTGATTTCACCCTGCCGGAAATTCTCAAAGTGCATAAGAGTGTGGATGGCACCACCAAGTTTCTATTTAACGTGGGCTCTAATAAAAGCGTCGAGGCCGTGATCATTCCCTCGCGCGACCGTCTTACGCTTTGTATTTCCAGCGAAGTCGGCTGCAATATGGCGTGCAAGTTTTGTTACACCGGTAAACAGAAACTCCAGCGCAAACTCGAGACGTGGGAGATCGTCGGACAGTTTGTGCAGGCCGCGCGTACTCTCACGCCTGATCAGCGTCTCACCAATATCGTTTTTATGGGAATGGGCGAGCCCCTCGACAATTGCGAGGCCGTGTTTAAATCCATCGAAATCCTGCATTCCACTTGGGGCTACAATGTTTCGCGCAAGCGTGTAACGATAAGCACTTCGGGAATTGTGCCGATGATGCCGAAAATCACTGAGGCCGGAGTGCGCATGGCGGTGAGTCTCAATGGGGTCAATGATCAGGTTCGCAGTGAGATCATGCCGATCAATAGGAAATGGCCCCTCGCCGAGTTGCTTGAGGCCTGCCGTGAGCATTGCCGCGTAAGTGGCGACAAGGTTACCTTTGAATATGTGTTACTCAAGGGCGTGACCGATTCGCTCGAGGACGCCAAGGCTCTCTATCATTTGACTAAGAGCGTCCCATGCAAAATTAATATAATTCCGTTCAATGAGCACCCTGGCTCTGGCTTCTACCGGCCGGCGGAGGAGACCATTGTGCGCTTTCAGAATGAGATGATTCGCCTGGGGGCCCATGTTTTGCGGCGAAAAACCATGGGAAGAGACATTTATGCGGCTTGTGGTCAATTGACTACGGCGGCGTCTTCTACTCAGACTCAGGCTTCACTATAAATCCATCGGAGATCACATGAGTGCAATTTTGGTCGTGGGCAGCGTTGGCTATGACACTATTTCGACGCCAACCGGATTGCGCAAAAATATCCTGGGCGGTTCGGCCAATTATTTTTCGCTGGCGGCTTCGCTCTATGCTCCGGTGCAGGTGGTGGGCGTGGTCGGTCAGGACTATCGCGCGGAAGACAAACAGGTGCTCGAAGCGCGCGGGGTGGATTTGCGCGGGCTGCAACAGGTGCCGGGCAAAACCTTTGCGTGGGAAGGCAAGTACGAAAAGGATATGAACGAGGCCATCACGCTCTCGACTCATCTCAACGTATTTGAGAATTTTCAACCGACACTCCCTCTTGATTATCGCTCCACCGAAGTGGTGTTTCTCGCCAACATCGATCCGGTGCTTCAGCTGCAAGTGTTAGAGCAGGTGAAGTCGCCGCGGTTGGTGGGCGCCGATACCATGAACTATTGGATTCGCTCAAAGCGTCCGGCGCTGCTGAAGGTGCTTGAACGCATCGATGTTTTGCTTATCAATGAAACCGAACTGCGCGATCTCACCGGCAGTTGGAATACGATTCGCGCCGCTAAAGAGGTCCTACAAATGGGACCAAAGGCCGTGGTGATCAAGCGTGGAGAATACGGATTTATTTTATTTTGTGAATCCCGCTATTTTATTTTACCGGCCTACCCGGTGGAAGACGTGGTCGACCCGACTGGAGCCGGGGATACCTTTGCCGGAGGCTTCCTAGGCCATCTGGCCCAGCTCAACCGCGCCTGGCGTCGCGACGATCTCAAGCAGGCGTGCGTGCATGGCTGCCTTTTGGCTAGCTTTACAGTGCAAGACTTCGGTCTGGAAGGCATCCGTAATGTGCAAAATGCCCAGCTTCAAGACCGGATTCGAGCTTATGGCCAGATCATAGCCTAAACAAAAACAGTGTTTTTTCCGATAGTTGCTTTGCATGGGCGAGAAAAAAGGCAAGGCTCTAGCCCTTGAATTGATGGATGATCTTCTCACGGATGATGGGGAAGCTCAGGCCGTTCAATCCACCAAGGTTGAGCCCCAGGAAAAAACTCCGCAAAAAAATCCAGGTACCAATCCTGATGTAAAGCCTTTGCCTAAAGTGCCAGAAGTTAAAGCCGCGGAAGTTTCCGCGATGAAAAGCAAAGTCGCGATGACCGCGACCATTGCCACCAATGCTCCAGCCGGCCCCGAAGACGAAGCCACCTTACGCATCAGTGCCACCCAAGCGGGCCAAACTAACGCCTCGAGCGTGTCGCGCAGCCAATCTAAGCCGCCCGAGATCCGGGTGCGCGCTTCCGTCGGCCGCTATGGCGCGTTTCGCTCCGGTGGTCCGGTTACGGCCACCGAAGCCGCATTGGCACAGAGTGAAACTTTGCGCATCGCTCAAGGCCGTTTATTGGAATTTGAAACCGAGCTCGAACGCTTGCGAGTGCAGAATGAAGAGCTGGCCGCGGCCGCCGAAACTCTGCAACGCCGTACGGATGAACTGGCTTCCACCAATCAGAAGCGCGAATACGATCTGCAGAATGCGCGCGCGAATTTCGAGCAGGAGAAAGAGCTCCTGCTGCGCACCAAGGAAACTTTGCAGGCGGATCTTGCACACGCGCGGCAAAAGAATGAGGAAATGGAACTGCGGATCTCTACCAATATCCAAAAAATTCGTGTGCGTGAACGCGAACTGGAAAATCGTCTGGAGTTACTCAAAATGGAAAGCGCGGCCCTGGTGCGCAATAAGGATGAAATGATCCTCGATCTCAAACGCCAGATTGACCAGCTGAATCTCGAACTCAACAACTACCGTGGCAAAAATCAGGAGCTCAATCGCCAGACCACGGATAAACAAGAGATGTTGCGTCGGACGGTGAAAGCGCTGCGGCTCGCGCTGTCCATGCTCGAGGGTGAAGAAGAAGCCGCGCCCGATAGGAAAGTCAAATGAGGCACGAAGACTTCAGCGTTCTTGAAGTGTCGCGCGTCCTCGAGTTTGTGCTCAAGGACTGCAAGACCAAAACCGGTTGTGATGCCGCTCATTGGATTTCGTTTTTGGGCCTCGAACGCGTGCGTGAGAGTTCAGACGAGACTTGGAACTGGTCGTTTTCCAGTGCCGATGTAGTTGGTAAACATGTGGTCAGCCTGCCTGAAACCGATGTGTTCGACCTGTTTCATATCTGGCGCAAGGTCGCGCAACTTTACTGCGGGCCAGGGCGAAAAACTTTTTCGCCTCATGCCTTTCGCTCAGCACCCAGCCAATACATTGCTCTGCCCTTGGTGTTCAATGGGAGCCTACAGGGTGTTCTCTTACTTCAGGGCGACGTGGCCAGCAATCCTGTAGCCCTTTACGCGAAGTTGCAGCCAGGCCTTGAAATTGCCGCGCGCTACATTACCTTTGCCTATCAACTGCTTGAGGCGCAGAACTTGTCTTATCTAGATGAACTCACCGGTCTCTATAACCAACGCTATTTACCCACAGTGCTCGAGCACGAAATTCAGCGATCAAAACGCGACCAGGGGCAGTTCAGTTTGCTGTTTCTCGACATCGACTATTTCAAAGTGGTCAATGACGGACGCGGGCACTGGGTTGGTTCCAAACTGCTAGTGGAAATGGGCAAAGTGCTCAAGGCGCAAGTGCGCGCGTGTGACTACGCGTTTCGCTATGGCGGCGATGAATTTATTATATTGCTGGCCAGTTCCAACTGTGAAAATTCCAAACGCGTGGCCGAGCGCATTCGCAAGGCGGTCGAGAGTAAACCCTTCACGGTCGAGGGTCATTCCCTCAATTTGACAGTCAGTATTGGGCTTGCGACTTATCCGGAGCATGCACAGAGCGCGAGCGCCTTGATTCAGTTAGCCGATCAAGCTATGTATCACGGCAAGCGTAAGAGTCGAAATGTCGTCTTTGTTGCAAGTTAGAGTGCTATGAATAAAAAACAAATAAAACTTGTTGTTAGCGATTTGCACTTAGGGATTGGGCGTACGCTTGAAAACGGCCAACTGAATTCGCTGGAAGAGTTTTATTTCGACGAAAAGTTCAGCGAGTTCCTGCATTATTATACCACCGGAAAATTCGCCGATCATGAAGTCGAGTTGATCTTTAATGGTGATATCCTCAATTTTTTGCAAATCGACTATCATGGCCATTACCTGACGGTGATTACGGAACCGATATGCATGGACATTCTCAAACGTATCGTGGCGGGGCACCCAGTGTTTTTTAAGGCCGTTAAAGATTTCGCGGCGAAGCCCGGCAATTCCATCACCTATGTAGTGGGAAACCACGATCAGGCCATGCTGTGGCCCGCGACCCGCGCTTATTTGAATGAAGTCACAGGCGTGACCATCCGTTTTAAAAACCTGGTGTATTTTTTCGAAGGCGTGCATATCGAACATGGGCATATGCACGAGGCGGCTAATCGCCTCGATCCGCGCAAGTTTTTTTTGAAGAAAAATTTAGCTGAGCCAATTCTGAATCTGCCGTTTGGTTCCCATTTTTTCGTTGAGTTTGTGCTTAAAGTGAAATTTCGCTATCCGCACGTGGATAAAATCAGGCCGTTTAATCGCATGATCCACTGGGCCTTGGTTAACGAAACTAAATTTACCTTGGTGAACATCGTGAGTCTGCTCATTTACTTTCTGAAGTCGATCTTCACCAACGATCCGCGCCGGATGTTTCCCTTCGCCAGCATCGTGCGGGTGCTGCTCGAGAGCGCGGTGTTTCCCGACTTGAGCGAATCGGCGCGGCGTGTGCTCCAGGACGAGAGGGTGCATACCGTGTGTTTTGGCCACAGCCACGTTTATCAATACCGTCAGTTTTCGGAAAACCGCGAATATTTTAACACCGGAACGTGGACGGACCTGACTTCGCTGGATATCGCCTCATTGGGCAAGATTACAAAGCTTATTTACGTAGTTTTTGAGTATCCCGAGGATGATGGGCGGCCTCGGGGGCGGCTAAAAGAGTGGCACGGGTATCATCGCATTGAGGAAGATGTTGCTATTGCTTAGATATTGCATTTCAGACGTCAGGTCCCGATTCACCGATCTTAGTTGTTGGGCAAATTGACCGGCGGGGTTCTCCCCGCGAAATTTTTTTCTTCCAGTTCCCCACAGCGTTTGCTGAGAGAATAAATTTTATCCTGAAGGCTACGACAATAGGAGTGAAGTGCTCCCAATGAAGACAATAAACCCCCTACGACCCAACTCAAGACGAATATAATGGGAAGCGGGTGGGTGGAAGATGAGTTGTAGGCTCCAAAGAGAAGGAAGCCCACGGTCATTGCGGTTCCCAATCTGAAGTTGGTGGTTGACGAAAATTTCAAGTGGCCTCCCTGATGCGATTCTTTCATATTCGGCAATTCAGTCAAGCGGCCCTAAAACTGTGGTCAACCAAGCTTCCACCTGAACCCTAGCCAAGAGTCCAGTCCCGTATGGCACCCGTCATCCGAACGAAATTAATGAAACTCTTTGTGTCTATGAAATCCGTCGTTCATAATAAATAGATGTCCGGAAAAGATGACGACGGTTCGACCAAGGACCTTTCCGAAAAAACCAGTGTCCTGCAAAGTGACACGTTTAAGCTGCGTTTGGCGCAAGCTGGACAAGCGCCGCCTTCTATCGTGTTGTTGGTGGGACCCGCCAATAGCGTGGGCCGCCAGTGGCCGATCGAAGACACGGATCGCATTATTGGCCGCGCTCCGACCGCGCACATTTTCGTCGACGACAAGAGCGTCAGTAAGTTTCACGCCAAGCTGGTGATGGCCGGCGGGGACGTGTCGGTGATCGACCTCGAGTCCACCAATCGCACCGTGGTCAATGGGCGGCAAATTCCGCCCCTGATCCCGCACCGCTTGCAAAACAATGATCAAATCAAGGTCGGTAATATTATTTTGAAGTTTCTTGAGCGGGGAAGTATTGAAACCGTAGCTTCCGCTCTTTCCTTTGATCGCGGCCACACCGACGCGCTGACGGGCATCGCCAATCGGGGCGCGTTACAAAGCAAAGCGCCCGAACTTTACAAACGCTCCGATCTCCTGGGTGTGAGCTTCACCATGATGATGTTTGATATCGATCATTTCAAGCGCATCAACGACACCTTCGGTCATTCTGCTGGCGACTATGTCTTAAAGGAAATCACCGCAGTGATCCGCGACAAGCTGATCCGCGGTAACGATTTCTTTGCCCGCGCCGGAGGCGAAGAGTTCGCGCTGCTTCTCCTGGGCTCACCACAGAAACAAGCCGAAGAGATCGGTGAGCGGATTCGGGCGACTATCGAAGGTCATCAATTCAAATTTGAAAGACACGTCATGCCCATCACCATCTCCATCGGCATCGCCTTCAAAAGCGAAAAGGACACGGGCTGGGAGCTTATCTTTGAACGTGCGGACAAAGCGCTCTACCACTCCAAGAACAGCGGGCGCAATCGGGTGTCCGTCGCTTCTTAGGGATTCCGTTCCCACGCATATCGTATAAAACCACAACCAAAGTCCAAGTGCGGGAATGGCACCGCCCCCTCCCTGACACCGGTGTCGAAACGGTCCTATGCCAACACTCGCCGGGGCCCTAAAATGCTTGCCGCTGGGTCCCAATTTGGTCCCTCTCTTGCTCTAGTAAACAGCGAGGGTTGAGGGGCCGGAACCACTGCTCGATTCATTACATCTCTAGATATTTCGTTGTCCTCACAAGAAATAATTTAACCGACCTGGCCAGGGCCAAGGTCTAACAAGGGAGTAGTGAGTCCATGAAGACGGATCTTCAGCTTATACAGGATGTAAAAAGCGGAGAGAAAAAGTCATTTGAGGTTCTAGTGATACGACATCAGAAATTTCTGCTGAAGATTGTCGTACGCATGACTCGAGACTTGGACGCCGCGGAAGATGTAGTTCAGGAGGCCTTTATTAAAGCCTATAAACGCTTGCACTTGTTTGAGGGACGCTCCAGCTTTCGCAGCTGGCTCTATCAAATCGCGATCAATACCGCGCGCAATCGTTTTCGCAAATATGCACGCGAGGTTTTGACCAGCGAAACCGTTGACACCGCGGTCGAAAGCGAGAGCGAGAATAAACTGATCGCTCTCGATATGCGGGAGATCTTGCAAGGTGAGATCGAGCGTTTGCCCGAGCGGCAAAAAACCGCGCTCCAACTGCGCATCTTTGAAGACCTAAGTTTCAAGGAGATCGCTGAGTTAATGGCGTGTCCATACGACACCGCCAAGGCGAATTATCGGCATGCGCTGCTCAAGTTGAAAGAGCGCTTACGACGCAATGTTTTGCTAGAAGGCTGGTCGCAAACGGGGCCGCGCCAGGTGTCACTAATGGATTTGGGGATAAATCAAATGGAGGTTGATGGCTAATGGATGACGCGAGAGGGGAAGTCGACGAACACATTACGGACTGGTGGTGGATCGACTATTTGGAAAACGAAATGGACTTGGGGTTAGAGAAGGATCTCGAGCTGCTTCTGCAATGTTCGCAGGAAGACCGCGATAGCTTCGAACAGTTTCGGTTGGTGCGCGAGTGGGTGCGGGCGGCCGAGCCCGCGGTTTCATCGGCGAAGTTCGATGAATCGTTGAAACGCATGCGCCAGGGCGTGATGCACGCGTTGGATAAGCTTGGTGTTCCGGGCAACAGGCCGAGCTACTCCGGTGGGAAAGACGACACGAATGCTTTGAGCGTTTGAGCCGGGTGAGTATCCCTTTCCAACGTTTTCAAATAGGCCATGGTCCGCGGAAAATCACGCTGAAAGTGATCGAATAATTTTTGAAAGTCGTCGAGGCTATATTCATAAGTTTGATAGGCGAGCAGGATGGCGTTGTTGAGCGGGCGCCGTTCAAATTCATGATAACTTCCGGGCTGCATTTTGGGCTTCAGCTCAGCGGTAAAACGCGCTTGAATTTGCGTGAGCCGTTCGGTTTTGGCCTCGGTGGTGAGGTGACCTTTGTTTACTTCGTACCATTTTTTTAAATCTTGCAGTTCGGTGGTAATGAATTTAGAAAAGAGCTTGCGCTCGCGCGAGTCGGCTTCGGTCTTGGCGAACACGGGCGAGTGTTCGCCGTCGCGCTTGCGGAAAAAGATTTTCATTCCCTCCTGGCCCATAAAATTTGCCATTCGTTCATTGAACTCCGCCGCACTCTTTATAAACAAAGTGGTGTGGATAGTTTCATGTAAAATCACTTCCGCCAATTCGTAATCGTCATAGCGGAGCATGGACGACAACACCGAATCTTGAAACCAGCCAAGTGTAGAATAGGCCGAAACCCCACGCACATAGGTGTCGAATTTTTCTTTATCAAATGAGGCGGCCTCTTCTTCCGCTAAGGCCTTCTTAAAATAGCCCTTGTAAGGGACTTCGCCGACAAACGGAAATTTCCATAAATAAGATTTAAGTTCCTCGGCGTATGCGGCTTGCACGATATAGGTTACGTAAGGTTCATGAAGCTGCACATAGGTGGTGTAGTTCTTCGAACGTTTGAGCCCCAGTTCGTGCTCGCCAAACGCCTTCACCGCTAGCACCAAGCGCAGCTTAGCCTTTTGTTCGTCGTTCAGATCCGAGTGGCGCAGGATTTTTTCGATCGACTGGGCGTTGTGGATCAACAGCGACTGATGGACCGCACTGTGCATATAGTAGCCGAGTTGGCAGCCCAGGGTTGTACTCGCGAGCGTCAAAGCCAGAAGTGGGCGCCACATACTTAGAACATCCAGGAGATGCCCGCGCGCCCGGCGTAGTCGATAATCATCGGTTTGATTTTAAGCGGCGTGGTCCAGGCGTCGATCCCGACTTTTACGCTCAGTTCGTGGGTGATGCTAAGTGAAAGCCCAAAGCCGCCGCTCGGGACCCAGCCTTCCTGATGCGCGATTAGATTTTCATTATCTTTGTTGACTTGAAAAAAGCGGTCCTTGACCAAGTAGCCCGCGCCGACTTTGACATACGGTCGAAACGGATCTTGCCGAGCCGCAAAGGACAGCACTAAATCGAGGGCAGTCAATTGAATATTATCTTCCACGGTTTCGCGATTGTCGATCTTGGTGGTGCCTTGATTGACCTGTTTGGAATAACCGGTGGTGTAGTTGAGTTCCCACGCGCACATTTCCCAGAAATAATACGAGGCCGAGGCGGTGTAAGTTAGGCTTTGCACGAAGTTATTGGGATCGTAGCCGGAGTAACGGTAATTGGCGGCGGCGCCCAGCTCGAAAAAGCCCGCCCAGGCTGGCAGCGCGCCCGCACTTAAGAGTAACAAAGTGATCCATCTCATCTTTTCTAGTTTAGCAAAGGCCGGTGAGCCCGCATGGGCCAGTTTACGAGATTTTAATTCGCCGCAGGTCCAAAGGATGGCGGGCGAAATTGTAAAAAGAACGAGTACTGCAAATGGATCAGTCCATCAGGTTCGAACAGACCGTGGGGCGGATTGGGAAAGGGCGAGGCCACCGCGAAGGCCTGTGAGTGAATTTCATCAAGTCCCTGATCGCCGCTCGAGGAATGCATTACGCTGCGCAAATATTGCCCGCCTGGACCTAAGATAATCTCGACCACGGTGGTGCGATCCCACTTCGACAAGACCTCGAGTTGCTGAGGCGTGCGACTGTTCACGTAATTGCGCACCATACTCACCCAACGATTGCGGACCTGCTCGTGCATGCGCTGAAAAAAAGTATAGTAGGTAAATTGATTGGTATTGAGCGCGGTGAATGCACCTTGTTCCACGCCCGGAATATATTCGGCGATGCTCGAGGGGCCGATAGCCACGGTCCGCATCTCTTGCGTACCGCCACCCCCAGGCGGCCCGAGGCCTTCGCCGGGATCGTGTTCGCGAATGCCTGCGGCCTTTTGCGGTTGCGCCTGCTTTGCCGGCGTGGGCATGGTGTTGACGGTAGTGCCAAGATTCATGGCGCGCATCTGGCGTTTCACGCGTTTGGTAAATTGTGAAAGGTAATCAGCTTCGTCTTTGGTGGTTTCGCTGATGTCTTTGGGATGAGTTTCGGTCACGAATTGACGGCTCTTTTTGGGCGTCAGCGGTTTTTCTATAAATGTAACTTCAGTCACATGATGGACATCTGGCGCTGGGAACTTCAGGTTCCAGATCATCAAAATCAGCGCGATATGCAAAAACACGCTTAAAAGGAGGCCCTCAAACGATTTGTCCACGGACCAGATATAGCAATATTGGAGGGCAAAGTTAAAGTTTTAAAGACTAATGCTCCCTTTAAATGTTGATGCTCAAATGGGGGGTGCGGTTTCCGATTGGGCCATGACTCCGTCAATGATATCAACGATTCTTAAGCGATACTCGCTAGCTAGCGCGCTTTTGGATTTCGCCGGTCGCGGTGGCTGCGACGGTTGGTGCCGGAGCCACACGCAGCTTGCGCACCCGCGCGTAGAGTTTGAGCGTATCGCTCAGTAGGCTCAATCCAACTTTGAAAACGTGCAAAATTTCGCGGCTGACAAATCGATTATTGCTATAAAAATAATCGAGGCGAATGGGCGCCTCGAGCACATAGTCAAAGCCCTTGATTTTAGCCAACGACAAAATCTCCAGATCAAAGCCGTAGCGATTGACTTCGAGATAGGGCAAAATCGCGTCGACCACGGGCTTGCGAAAAAGTTTGATTCCGACCTGAGTGTCGGTGACGTTCACCTGAAACAGCGCTCGCACTAGCATTTGGAACAGGGAACTTAGGGCGCGGCGGTGCAGGGGATAGTAGATTTTGGATTGCGGATGACGTTTGGAGCCGATCACGATGTCGCATTGGTAAAGCGCCATTAGGCCCATGAAAATGCGGATTTCCTTGGGATGGATTTCCATCCCACCGTCTATAAACAAAATATAATCACCTGAGGCGCGGCTAAAACCGGCGCGTACGGCGTTGCCTTTTCCGGCATTGCGTTCGACCAAGATGGGCTTCATGCCGGGATGGCGGAATGACAAAAGTCGGGTGTTGGTTTCGTCGGTGCTGCCGTCGCTGACCACAATCACTTCAAAATTAGAAAAATGTTTTTCGACCTCGGTGAGGAGCATATTCAGGTTGCTCAAAATATTGGAGGCTTCGTTGAATACGGGCACGATGATACTCAGCTTGGCATTTTTGAAATCTGAGGGATCTTGAGCCATGTCTCAATATCGGCATAACTGCGGGTAGTCCTGAGGGGCCGTCTCAAAATAACTTTGGTCGCGTGCCCGACGAGTCCTAAGGCCGGTCCACTTCCCAAGCCCTCAATATCATGAAAAAATGGGGTCAGGAGAATCGCGCATGAAAAACATTTTAGTGACGGGCGCCGGGGGATATATCGGGTCGACCATGGTGGATCATTTTCTAAGTCAGGGTCACCGGGTGATCGGGGTCGATCGCTATTACTTCGGTAAAGATGTGCTGGGATCCGAGGTGATGAACAATCAGCGCTTCACCATGCTGCAAAAAGACATCCGTGACATTACGGTCGAAGACATGAAAGACGTCGACGTGGTGATCGATCTCGCGGGTTTATCCAATGATCCTACCTGTGACCTCAAGCCTAATCTTACCTACAGCATCAATTTCAAGGGTGGCATTAACGTGGCCGAGTGTGCCCGCAAAGCGAAGGTGCCTCGCTATATTTACTCGTCATCCTGTTCGGTCTATGGCCTCGGCGAAGCCACAAAATTGACCGAGACTTCTGAGGTGCATCCGCAGTCTTATTACGCCAAAGGCAAAGTAGATGTCGAAAGGCATTTACTCGAACTCGCGAACAGCGATTTTAGCGTCACGCTTCTACGCAATGCCACGGTCTATGGGCTCTCAAAGCGCATGCGGTTCGATTTGGTCATCAACATTATGACTCTCAAAGCATGGAAGGACCGGCGCATTTTTATTCTCGGCGGCGGCAAGCAGTGGCGGCCCTTGATTCACGTTAGAGATGTGGTGAGCGGCTTCGCCGCGGCCATGGATGCTCCGCGGGATAAGGTCGCGGGTCAGATTTTCAATCTTGGTAGCGACGAGCAGAATTATCAGGTGTTTCAGATCGCCGGTATTATCAAGGATCTCATTCCTAACGTCGAAGTGATTCAAGTGCCCGACGACGCCGACAAACGCACTTACAACGTGAGTTTCGCCAAAATTAAACAGACTTTGGGCTTTCAGGCGCAGTTCAGCGCGCGCGATGGCGCCAAGGAAATTATTGAGGCACTGAACTATGGTGTAATCGATCCCGATGATGCGCGCACGCGCACCATCGATCATTATAAATTCCTCCTCCGCGTCGAAGACACCATGGCCGAACTGGCTAAAAATGGACGGATTTTTTGATGAAAGTTGAATTCTACCGCCATCATTTGGGCCCGGCTGAATTTGCCGCAGTCCAAGAGGCGATGACATCAGCGTTTCTGACTACGGGGCCGAAGACCACTGAGTTTGAAAAGCGGTTCGGCGAATTCCTAGGAGTGAAGCACGCGGTCGGTTTGACAAGTTGTACGGCGGGATTGTTTTTGGCTTTGAAAGCTCTCGGCATCAAAGAGGGCGACGAGGTGATCGTTCCAGCGATGACCTTTATAGCTTCTGCCAATGTAGTTTTGCAGTGTGGTGCCACGCCGATCTTGATCGACGTCGAGGCGGACACCGGCGTGATTGACGTGGAGTGCGTGAAGAAGGCTCTCAGCCGACGCACGCGGGCGATTATTCCCGTGCATCTTTATGGCCTAATGGCGGACATGCGCGCATTGCATGCACTGGCCGAAAGCCACCGAGTGGCGCTCATTGAGGACGCCGCGCACGCCGTGGAGTCAGAGCGTGATGGGCTAAAGCCTGGACAGGCCAGCACGGCGGCCGCATTTAGCTTTTACGCCACCAAAAACATCGCCTGCGGCGAAGGTGGCGCTTTGGTGACCCACAGCGCGGACTTCAACGACAAAGTGCGTTTGCTGCGCCAACATGGCATGAGCAAATCGGCGGCGGAACGCTATCATGGCAAATACCAACATTGGGATATGCTCGAGCTTGGATATAAATATAATATGTTTGATATCCAGGCGGCGATGTTGCTTCCCCAAATGCGGACGATCGAGGCGAACTTGAAGCGGCGTGAACAGATTAGCGCTTACTATGAGACGGAGTTTAGGAAAGCGGGCATTGCCTTCCCAGTGGTGCGTGCGGGCGCGCGCTCGGCGCGGCACATGTTTACGATTTGGGCGCCCCTCGGCAAGCGCGACAGCATGCTGCAGTCATTGCAAGAAATGCAGGTTGGCGTGGCGGTTAACTATCGCGCGATCCATCTATTAACTTATTACCGAGAGAAGTTTGGTTTTAAGCCCGGAGCATTGCCAAATGCCGAACGCATCGGCGAGCGCACGCTCACGATTCCGCTTTATCCGCGGTTGACCGATGCGGAGGTGGAGTATGTCGCGAAGTCGGTGGTGGCGGCACATGCCAAGTAAATTATTTGTGACCTACCTAGCGGTTTTTTTTGTTGATGGTTATTCGCATGGCGAAGTCATTGCGGCGCCCCTTCTCAGCTTAGCGCCCGCAGAATCAGCTGTGACGGACTTTGCGTTGCTGTAGTTAAAGCCGGCCGTTCGTAAGCGCCTGGATTTTCCAGAAATTTTGCGATTAACCCGTCCTCAAAACGAGTGAGTAGGCAGCAGCCATCGAGTCCCTCGAAGCGCTCAGTGGCATCACGTAAAATCAAGCACGGCTTACCCAAATAAGAGCACTCCTCTTGATTGCTGCCTCCGTCGCTGATCAAGTACTGCGAGCGTTTTAGCAACGCCATGAACTGGGTGAATGGCATGCGTCCGCGAATTTCAATGCGCGCGCTGTCCAAGTGAGCGCGTGCCGCGGGATCGCTCTCCAACTTGTGGCGTGTCTGCGGATGAGTCACAAAAATCAACCGGGTTTTGTTCGCGGCCTGAACCACCGCCGCAATTATCTTCCGCCAACGCTCCGGCGAATTGAGATTTTCAAAACGATGAATGTTCACCAATGCAAAGGTATCCGACGGCCCTGCTGCCGCCGGCAATTGAACACTGAGATGAACCGCGTCCAATAGAGTATTGCCTTCGGTGCACACCACGTTCCGTTTGCGCCCGCACCAGCCCGCGCGCAGATTCTGCGCCGCGCGCGCGTCGGGCGCCATGTGCACACTCACCAGGCGTGAGACCATTCGCCGCGTGATTTCCTCGGGAAACGGATGCCACAACTTCGTTGAACGGAGGCCCGCCTCGATGTGCACCACGGGTAGTCCGCAGCGGCGTCCTAGCCATGCGCCCACGAGCGTGGAAAGGGTATCACCGTGAACGACCACATAGCCCGGCAAAGCCTTTTCGCGAAATCCGCGGATAAGGAGCGCACGCAAAAACCAGCGTAGGGCTGAGCTCGCACGTTCCAGATCGCCCGAACTTTCGAGCAACCAAGCCAAATTCTCCTCGGGCAATTGCAGGTCGCGATATTGCATTAAAAAATTTTCCCGGCTTTGCCCCGTGGCCAACACGCGCACCGGGTGACCCTGTTGCAGCGCCAAATGGATCACAGGATAAACTTTGATAAGTTCGGCGGCGGTGCCCAGCACGAAGTTTAGTTGCATCGATCCAGTTTTCGGTCTAACCCAATTCCAGTCAAGGAAAACGAAACACCCGCGGGTCGCGTTTGACAAAAATCACCGCGGCGGGATCGCTGCGCATTTTCTGCCAGCCCTTGTGTTTTTCAAGCAGATCGATAAAGTTTCCGTCGTTGCCCATGCGGCTCAAAAGGAAAACCCCGATGTCGTATTTGCGCACTAGCTCATCAAGATCGGCCTGGCTTTCCTGAGGGTGATTGTAATTGTCTTCAAAAAACCTAAAATTAGTCGAGAAGCCGTGAAAGAAAATCGGCGGATCGCCTTGCCACCGCCAAGCCAGGTATCCACCGAAGCCAAACGAGTTGAAGATATGTAGACTCGGGCGGTTTTCATTTAGAACGTCGACGCTTTCAGCGGGAAAATAACCGGTGTCGATGTCCAAACGTTGGGCCAGCCCCAGATGCAAACTAGGGCTAAACGTAATTTTCACCATTGTTAGCGCAAGGACCCCAGTCGCCACTCCAACTAGGGCCCAGCGCGGCTGCACCATAGGCGATCTCAGCTCTAAGCCCGCCAGCAATGCGAGGAAAAGTCCTTCCGCCAGCAAGCCAAAGCGCACGGATTTCAAACTCAAAAAAAGCGCTAAAGTAAATATGAACCATTCAAAGTAGCGCCTCTCACCGCGCACTTGCCACAGGCGCCACGCCAATAGCGGAACTAAGGTGATAAAGGGCAGATAAAGGAAGCTAAAGCCAAACAGGCGCGGGTCCGTGAGCGGCAACCACTCGACCACATATTGGCGTAAATAGGGTTCTACCTCGAGTGAAAACTGAAACGGATAGCGCACACCCTCAAACCCCAGCGGATTGCAAAACGGCAGCAAAAAGCACAGCGCAACCGAGGCGAGTTGGAGCTTGCTCCATTGCTCCCGACCGGAAAGAGTGATAAAACCAAGCAATATCACCCAGCCCAGCGGGTAAGACGGGTGCAGCTGCGCCCAAGCCAAAAACATCAGCGGCAAACAGTACCAAAACTGCTTCCGGCGGGAATGCCAAAACAGGCCACACACCAAAATGATGGTAAAGAGGTCGCCAAACAGGCTGACCCGTTCCCGAAAGCGGTGATGGGCGATAAAAATCGCCAACGTCCACGCTAGCGGAAAATAGTAAGGGAGGGCACTTCGCCGTCGCGCCAAAAAAGGCCCGAGCGGAAACAGGAAAGCGCCGAAGACGATCAGCGTTTTGAGTAAAATCGGCCCAGCCCAACCGAGAGTCTGATAGGGCCAGTAGAACAACCAATACCCCAGCCATTGGTGTAAGGTCATCAACGTGTCATTGGCCAAAGTATAGGTAAACGGATCGGTGACCGGCCAGTGCCCAGTGTGAAGATAGCGTTGCACTAAGGCCAGATAAAAAAATAGGTCGGGCTCCGCGATCGGGCGCAGTGCGGACTCGAGAAGCAAGACTAGGGGAGCGAGCCAAAGCCCGCAAGCCAGACCTAAATGCAAACGCCGATTGCTCATAGCTGAATCTTGCGTGATTCACGTCCAAATCTCAATGTGAAACGGCGTCTAGTTGTCACTTTCAATATCTAAAGTTGAGACGCTTTTAGGCCGATAAGTTTAAGGTCGGGGGTAACATGAAAAATGTGTTTGATTTAACCTTAAGGCTGAAAAAGCAGGCCAAGTCTAAGTCCACCAATAAGAAATCATTCGCCAGGGTCGACGCACCCGTACTCGACATGACCGAAAAGCGCAACGAAATCATCATGCAAGAACGCCGGAAGGTGAAGCGCACGATCTTAAGTGAATTTGTCGGTGCCGCCGTGTTGGTGCCAGGCAAAGGCCTGTTGAAGGTCAGCCTTTTCGATATTTCGGAGCAAGGGTTGGCGTTTGATATTAAAAGCGATGCTGGGCACTTCAGCTTGGGTGATGATGTCGCCATGAGGGTTTATCTGAACCAACAAACGTATTTTAAATTTATCGTCAACGTGCAAAATATCCGCTCGGTGGGTGAAGAGAATATTTTCCGCCATGGAGTGGATTTTCTCAAAGGCACTGTCAACGACCAGGCGCTCTTCCATTTTGTAAAGTTCATCGAAACCGTAAGCGCGAGTTTGCATAGTGACAATGGCGATCTGATGATTTCCAACCTCACGCGTTGAACGGCTAGACTTTTTCATATACAAGGCTCATAAATTGCGCTCGAATGGTGAGTGAGGAGGACCATACCTCTATGCCAACACCTACGGTCCATGTTCCCGGGCGCTGCGAGCGAAAAGTAGTCATCGACACCAACGTTATTTTATTTGATGCGATGGCGATCAACAAATTTCATAATTCCGACGCCTTTATCCTCGACGTTCAGGGCATCCTGGCGATACTGTGGTCAGGATGACCCAGATCAGCCC